>NZ_LN679998.1:2358101-2658101 GCF_000953675.1 Paraclostridium sordellii
GTTATCTATTGTGTATCCTTCTGGTGCTTTTGTTTCTTTATAGTAGTAGTTTCCATATTCTAAGTTTTCAAATACTACTTTACCTTCTTTATCTGTCACACCTTTTTTAATTTCTTTTTTGTTACTATCAAATATTGTAAACTCTGTATTTGCTAGTACTTTCTTACTATCTTTTGAATCTTTCTTTGTTATCTCTATATTTCCTGTTATCTTATCATTCTTAACAACTAAGTTAACATCAGAATTGTCACTTAGCTTAATCTCAAATGTATATAAATTTTTATTTAGAATATATCCTTCTGGAGCCTTTGTCTCTACTGCTTTATACTTTCCTGGAGATAATTTTACATTTGCAATTCCATCTTTTCCCGTAGTTAAAGTGGTTATTTTCTTACCATCAAGATTTTGAATTTCAAATACAGCACCTTCTAAGACTTTATTTTTATTACTCGAATCAACTTTTTTAATAGTTAAGTTGTGATTAGATTGAGAATTTAATATATTGCCTAAATTTACGGTAGTTCCCAAGTTATTTTCACTTACAGTAAATTTAATTTCTTTATTATCTAATGTATATCCACTAGGCGCTTTAGTTTCTTTTAAATAATAATCTCCAGGCTTATCTATACTATATGAAACAACTCCATCTGTTCCACTCTTTAATGTAGCTATTATTTTTTTGTTGCTATCCATTAGTTCAAATGTAGCTCCTTCAAGAGGTGCTTTTGTTAAACTATCTAATTTTTTAGCTTTAAAGCTATACCCTTTCTTAGTTTCAACTTTATTGGTAGTCGAGTTATTTATTTTTGCAATATTATTTATAGTACTTCCATCATCAACTTTAGAAAAATCTGTTTTTATTTTTACTTGTAGTGGTTCTCCATATTCTATCTGTTTAATATCATTAGTTACATTTATTGTATTAGTAGATTTATCAATATTTACACTAAAATGTTTAGGTGCTTGTACATCTAAAATTTTAACTCTTGGATCTAACTTGTCTGTTAAATTTAAATATCCTTTATTAAAGTATCCATAACAGTCAAAATCTATTGTATAATTAACGATTTGACTATCGCCTTTTTTTAATGAGGTCTTATCCACAGTTTTTCTAGCATTTATAGCACCTGCGTTCATTTCATACCTAACTACATTACTTACTTCTTTAGAAGTTTTATCATAGCTTATTTTGGCATTATTAGTATAAGCTTTTTGCCTTTGAGTAACTTCTAAGTCATAATAAACTAAATAATGTTTATTTGTATCTCCGATGTTTAAAGTTAATTTATTATTTTCAAACTTTATTTTATCTTTTATTTGCTTTGTAACCCACTCAAAATTATCTGCTATATCATATGCTCCAACTCTTATACTTCCATCAACTAATTTCATTCCTGATGGTATAACATCTTCAACAATAGCATTTTTTATATCTTGGTTATTAGGGTTTATATCTAATGTATATGTAACTTTGTTATCATTTAAATTTACTATACCTACTGTATGTCCATTTTCATCTTTGGCAGTTTCATTAGTTCTACTATATTTTGATATAATTTTATCGTCATCTTTAGGTTTGACTATAGCTTTTGATGATATTTCTCCATCATGTTTAATTAAGCTTGCAATATTATCATATCTTGGCATTTGTTTTTTTATTATCAAATCATAACTTATTCTGTATTTATTTTGTGTAGTTCCAAAATTCACATAAAACTCATTACTCTGTAAGTTCATTTTACCTTTGAATTCAGATGTTACATTTCTTTCTTCTTGTCCATATTTAGTTTCATAAACTTTTATGGAATTTCTGACTAGTTCCATACCTTCTGGGATACTATCTTTTATATATGAATTATAGATATATCCATGCTTTTCATTTACATATATACTATACTGAACCTTTTTCCCTACTACTGGATTATTTATATTATTTATTAGAGTTCCATTTTCATAACCTTCATAGCCGTCTGGATTGTCTACTGATTTGTATATTTGTCTATCTATTATTTCTTCTGTTGGTGGATTTACTTCTTTTGGAGGATCAACTTCAATATCCATATACTGCACTGTTCCATTTAAATTCACTTCAACTCTCTGAGTTGTAGCAGATTCAACATTTTTAGCAGTAGCTTTTACACTCATATATCCTCCAATTGCATCATTTGCTCCTTCACTAAATACGGCAGTAACAGTTGTTCCATTTACTGTTACACTTTTAAAATGCTCCGGTGGATATTTGGGGCTTATATCTTTAAATACATCAGGTAATTCAAAAGTTATTACATCTCCATCTTTTATACTTCCTGGCCCATTTAAAGCTTCATAGTTTAAATTAAATTCAACTTGATCTCCTGAATCAACTTTACTCTTATTACTGGTTAATTTCAGTTTAATATTACTGTCAGCAAATACAGTTATACTTGGCGATATTATACTTAGTATCATATTTAGAATAATAACTAAGCTAAGTACCTTCCTGCCTTTCCTATCTTTCAAAAAATCACCTCTTTTTATTTTTTAAATTTGGAAATAAAAAAGGCTATACCTACAATTTGTAAATATAGCCGGTTGCATCACTAACTCCATATATTCCAGATGCCCAAATACAGAATATACTTCTTCGTCTCTAAATTATTAAGTTTTACTTTCAAATAAAAAAGGCTATACCTACAGTTTGTAAATATAGCCGGTTGCATCACTAACTCCATATATTCCAGATGCCCAAATACAGAATATACTTCTTCGTCTCTAAATCATTAAATTTTTACTTTCAAATAAAAAAGGCTATACCTACAGTTTGTAAATATAGCCGGTTGCATCACTAACTCCATATATTCCAGATGCCCAAATACAGAATATACTTCTTCGTTTCTAAATCATTAAATTAATTCACTTAATTTTACCAAATTTCGATATTTTTTGCAATCAAATTTATAGTTTATTAATCTAAATCGTATTGTCTCTCTTAACTTTAACAGGTTTCTTTTTTATGTATATTTGTTTATGTTTTTTTAAAAATATCTCACCTTTATAATTAAGTAAATCTACATAAGAGCATAGATCACTTATTTCAATAACTCCTATATCTTCATTTTTTATACCATCAATATTGCTAAAAGCTCCAACAATATCTCCAACTCTTATTTTTTTCTTTTTTCCAGCATTTAAATATATTTTAGTAACCTCACTATTTAACTTACTATCTTTTTTATTTATACGATTAGTTTTAAATAAATTTTTAGATTTCTCTTCAAACTTTCTTTTACCTAATTCTATACTCTCTTCATTTAAGTCCTTTAAATTTTCTATATTATATCCAATATATTCTTGTATATCATTTATAACACTCTCATCTTTTTCTGTTATAATAGTTATTGCTTGCCCATATTTGTCTTGTCTTCCAGTCCTACCTATTCTGTGTACATAATTTTCCTTATCTTTTGGAACATCATAGTTTATTACTAATGAAACATCATCTATATGTATTCCTCTACTTGCAACATCAGTGCTAACTAGTACATTATATTTTCCTTCCTTAAAATCTTTAATTACAAATATTCTTTTTTCTTGAGACATATCTCCATGGATTTGTGCTACAGAGAACTTATCTTGCTTCATCTTTTTATATAAATTACTAACTCTATCTTTTGTGTTTAAAAATATAATAGTGGTTTTTGGATTATTATAATATATTATATTCTTTAAACAATCATATTTTTTAATTGTTGTTGAATTTATTAATCTTTCTCTAATTTGAGGTTTATCTTTAGACTTATCATTTTTTATTTCTATAATATTTGGACTTTGTATATGTTTTTCGTAAACATATTTTATATCTTTATCTATAGTCGCTGAAAATAGACCAATATTACATTGTTTTGAAATCTTTTTAAATATAAACTCCATATCATCTATAAACCCTTTATTTAACATTTTATCAGCTTCATCTATAATTAAATATTTTAGATTTTTAATATCTATAGTTTCTCTTTTTATATGATCAATTACTCTCCCCGGAGTAGCCACAACAACATGAACTCTTTGTTTTAATTCATTTATTTGATCCTTTATAGGTTGTCTTCCAAATATAGCACTGCATCTAACTTTCTTAATTCTTCCTATATTAGATATTTCATCTTTTACTTGTATAGCTAATTCTCTAGTAGGAACAATAATCAATGCCTGAATACAGTTTTCTTCTATATTTATCATTTCACATATCGGTATTCCAAAACTAGCCGTCTTTCCACTACCTGTTTTAGACTTAACCACTATATTTTCGCATTTTATAAGCTTAGGTATAACCTCTTTTTGTACTTTTGAGGGTTCTTCATATCCCATGTTAAAAAGTGATTTTAATATATTTTTATCCAGGTTAAATTCATTAAATTTCGTTTTCATTATTACCACCTTATCTAAAATAAATTTCATTTTCATATAGTTATTTATTATAACACAACCTAGAACTTATATAACTTTTTAGCCATATATATAGTATACAGGGTTAATTGGAGGTGGTATTTATCTATACAAAAAAAGAATTTTTAGAATATATAAATGATTATTTAACTTGTTACAAACTCCAATCCAGCAAAAATAAATACTATCTAGAAACTATAAATTCAATAAATAAAATAATAAATGATATTCATAAAAGTTCAAATTATATTAATAGTTGTTCTACATTTTCCAACTTAGAAAATTCATATTGTATAACTCATAATATAAAAGCTGATTTAAAAAATGCTATGATTCTAGAGTATAAATTATTTACCAAATATATTAATAATATAAATAATATAGATTCATCATTTTCAAAACAAAATCTTCAAAATATATTAAGTTCTAAATTAGAAAGCTTTAATTTATATAAGTATCTGTATGATAACCTATTCTCAAGGGATAGTCAAAGTACAACCGAAATTTACTTTTGCGAAGAATTTTTCTTAGAAAATAATACTATAAATTTAATAATAAACAGTATAAAAAAAGATAAAAATATTTTATATCTAGATGGGTATATGATAAATTTAAAGAAAGTGCCTTTATCTAGTTTATTTAACTTTTATCTTGAACTACGAGATAATCGAGGTATAACATTTGCTAATAAATTATTTAAAAATATAGATATATGTGGAAATTTAGGTGTACTAAGATCTAAAAAAGTGCTTTTAACTTTTTTACCAACAGAATATGAATTATTTGGATCAGATTTAAGTAATATAACATGGTACTACACTTATGATTTTATATAAACAAATTTAATTTTACCTTTTTATCATAAATTTAAATTTTTAATAATAAGCTTCAATAAAACATATTTTTATACTATGATAAAAGGAGAGTACAAACATGTTCGAAATAATAAATTTTCCTTACAATAATAGACCTGTAGCTAGATTAGACAGTTACAATATAGTTCATAATCATCTATATCATGACTGTCCAGTTGGTAGAGTTTATGTAAACCTTATATATGATAATTTAGAAAATATTGTTGGAAGTGTTGATAATAATGGTCATGTATATTCTGTAGAATCTGATTCCCCTATAGGAAAAATCGATAGTAACGGTTTTATATACAAGAAAAATAAAGTCATCGGTAAAGTTAATTGTGATAAAAATTCATGCCCAAATCTAGCAGGAGGAGCATATCTAATATTAATTTACGATAAAAGATGAATTTAAAACAAAAGCAAGTTATTTGTATGATTAGCTTTTGTTTTATATCAATTTGTAACATTCAGATTATAAAATGCATTTTATTTCTATATATTCATATAAATAAAAAAAGGGCTTATAGAGCCCTTTAATTATGCTTTACTTGCAACAATGTTTGTGGAAAACTTTGCATAGTTCTTTGTTATCTTCTAGGATAGCAATTAATATTAACTCTTCTAAGCTAGGATGTCCACATGGCAAGCATCCACCATCTGCTAAAATTCTTAATATAGCATCTATACCTGGGTGTCCACATGGTAAATCTAAGTTTTCTAATAATTCTCTAACATATCTTCCTAAAAACCAATCTAAATCTTTATCACATTTATCTTTGCATGTTGGGAATTTAGTCCATTCGCAACATTGTGATTTATTGCAATTGCATATACACTTACATACGAACTTGTGATTATTATTTCCATCACAATTCCATTTTTTACAGTTATTTTTTTTATTGCAACTCATTAAATCAGCTCCCATATTAAATTATGGATAAACTTATCCATAATTTAATATATGATTAATATTTTTTTTTGACATTATTTTATATATATTTTTTTAATTCTACATAAATAGTCACAACTTTCACTAATTTTAATATATTAATTAAAAGAGATCTCTTTTAATTAATATACTGGAGGAATTTTATGCATAATAGGTCATTTTTATGTTGTAAATGCAGACGTTGTGGTAGATGTTTTTTCTTTTTTAAAATTTGTCCTAGATGTGGTTGCTGCAGACGCTGCTGTAAGTGTCACTGCTAGTTAAAAAGCTATCTCAAGTAATAGATATTAATTCTATCTTGAGATAGCTTTTTTTATTTAATAAAAATTTTAATTTCTGTTCCTAATCCAATCTTACTTCTAATTTTCACATCAAATTTATGCGCTTCCAAGATATCTTTAGCTATAGCCATTCCTAGTCCAGACCCTTTATGAGCCTCACCGGTATTAGTTCCTCTGTAGTATCTATCAAAGATTCTGTCTAAATCATCTTCTTTTATCCCTTTTCCATTATCTTTTATTGTTAAAATAGTATTTTTATCATCTTTATAATCTATGCTTACTTCTATATTCACATCTTTTTTATTATGTATAAGCCCATTATATACAAGATTATTTATAACTCGTTTAAACAACATTAAATCAATATCTTTCTCTATTACTTCTTTATTAGTATAAAATTCAATTTTACTATTTGAATATTTAGGGTCATTCAATATCTGAATTATGCAATCTTTTACTACTCTTACAATATTTACAGTTGATTTATTTAATACATTTTCACTACTTTTTAACTTCATTGTTAAATTTAAATCATCTACAAGTTCTTTTATATATTCGGATTTTTCATTGATTATAACTCCGTAGTCTTTTGCTTCTTCTCTATCTATATAGTAATCATCATCACTTAAAAGCTCTGCATATCCTTTAATTGATGATAGAGGAGTTTTAATATCATGTGAAATATTAGCAATCCATTCTTGCTTTAATTTATCTAATTTATTTCTTTCTATCTCATTACTTTTTAAGGTATCAGATAATTTATTTAGCTTTTTATACACACTTTGATATAATCCCTTTTCTTTGTAGAAAATCTCATACTTACCCTCTTCTAAATTTTCAACTCCTCGTATTATATTTTTTAATGGCTTAGTTAACCTTCTACTAAATATATATCCAACTATTATGGCTAATATTAAATCGATAAATAGTATAAGCCATATTATTTTTATTACAGTATTAGCTAAGTTTTTTGGATTATAAGTAAGTATATACTTTTGTAATTGATTTCTATCAAACCCAAGTATATAACTATACTCTTTATTATTTATAACCTTACTAGATACCAATACATTTTCTGCATCCTTACTATCAAATCCACCAGCATATTTATACCCATTTATAATTTCTACAGGAGTATGCTTTTTATTGAGAGCTTTTGGAGCATTATATCTATATACTTCCTTTGAATCTTCATCTAGTATCTGTATCCACATGTCATTTTTACGTAATAATTGTTTTCCTTTTTCATTAACTTCTATTTCATTATTTTTGATATTTATATATCTATTAAAATCTCTAGTAAATACTTCTCCTTCTTGCTTTGGAGTTTTAGAATTATTAAAAATAACAACTCCCATTATTCCTGATATATTTAGGATAGTGACTATCATAACTACACAAATTATACTTACTACATACTTTAAAGTTATTCTCAATTTCATTTTAGTTTTCCTTCAAAGTTAACTTGTAACCTAATCCTTTTATATTTTTTATGTGCTTAGGTTTTGATGGATTATCTTCTATTTTCTCTCTTAATCTCCTTATATGAACCATTATTGTATTGTCATATCCTATAAAATCATCTCCCCATACTTCATCGCAAAACTTTTCTTTGCTTATAATTTGTTCTAGATGTTTTGCCATATATAAAAACATTTTAAACTCTTTAGCTTTAAGCTCTATAGTTTTTCCATTTTTTTTGACTTCTACACTATCTTCATCTATTTCAAATGGTCCAAATACCAATTTTTCCTTTGTATCTTCATCTTTTTTAGTTTCTAACATAAGATTTTTTTTAAGATTCAATTTTATTCTAAGTGCAACTTCTTTTGGGCTAAATGGCTTTGTTATGTAATCATCTGCTCCTAATGCTAGTCCTAATACTCTATCCATTTCTTCAGTTTTAGCTGACAAAAATAGTACTGGAACTTGAGAGATTTGCCTAATTTCTTTAAAAACTTCATACCCCTCTTTATCCGGTAGCATAATGTCTAATACAACAATATCTATATCATTATTTTTAAATATATTTATAGCTTCATTTCCTGTTTCTGCTTTATATACATTTTTAAAACCTTCTTTATTTAATACAGTACCTAAAAGCTTTAATATATCTATTTCATCATCTACTAATAAAATATTTTTTTCCTTTATTGTTGTTTCCAATTAAATCACCTCCATAACATTTCTTTATATATATTACCCAATATATGTAATATTTACAAACAAAGCTACTTTAATAAATTTCTGCTTTTATATAAAAATAATAAACTATAGTTATATAACTATAGTTTATTATTTTTATTCTATCTATTTAAAAATTTTTTAAATACATATATATTAGCTAAAATTCCCATTAATAATATAAATATCAAAATAACATATCCTAAACTTATTATTCCTAGGTTTTGCCCAAATATCTGTATATTTCCCATATAATTTCCAATAAACATTTGTGGATTCATAAGTAAATCTATATAGTTTGAATAGCTAATTACACTTAATAAGTCTCTTGGTAAAAACTTAATTAAAGTAAGCAATTTACCAATTACTAAAAATACAGTTATTGAAACTATAGATTCAACTGAATTTTTACTTATAAAAGAAAATAAACTTGAAAATATACTTATACTTATAAATATAATAGTCATGGTCATTATATTTATAACAGTATAGGAGTTAATAGTCATTGGCTTTAATACTGCAACAACATCAACAATTCTATATGCTTGAAGATTTCCATTTAAGGGTTGCCCATATTGAGTATAGGTTATTGCTCCTACTACTATTAAATACATTAAATATATTAATATAGGCATTATTATAGCTAAATTAAGTTTAGAAAATAATGCTTTATATTTATTTTTACTAGATAAAATAATTGAATCTACATTAGATAGTTTTTCATCAGTGTATATACCTGAAAAAATATATATACATATGCCAACTATAATAAATCCAGAAAAAATATTACTTGCCCTAAAGTTAAAAACTTTATAAAAATTTATATCTTTGTATTCTTTACCTTCATCATTTTTTAATTTTTCTTTTGCCATATCTGACATTGACTTACTTAAGATATCAACATTTTTATTATTATTTATTTGTAAAGATTTAAGTTGATTAACTTTATCATCTAATTTACTATTTGCTATTACTGATTTTTCTCTTGTATCTTGAATATAATTTCCTTTATTATCTATATATGAATTTTCTGTTTCTAAATCAGGTTTTATAAAACTCATCATAGTGCATAAAAGCACTAAAATTATTCCTGATATTATTATTGATTTATTTTTTAGTAACTTTTTTATTTCCCAATTAAACATTTTTTACCTCCTAAAGATAATTTCATATTTCTAATGATTTGATTAATATAAACTAATGTAAAAATTATCTTTCTTGTAAAAAACCTTTATTTGTAAGTTTATATAATATATAACTTCCTAAAATAACTATAACTAAAAATACTACAAATGATATGGGTGATAATCCATACCTTACAAGTTCTGAGCTATACATTCCAAATAAAGGTGTATATCCAAGTATTTTTTCGCTTATAAAACTACTTGCTATATATGGTACTCCCATTATAATTCCACCTAAGAAAAATGGAACTATAGCCTTGTTGCTTATAGAAGATAACCATAATCCTAATTGAGCAAATAAAAATGATCCTAATATTATAGTAAAAGACATTATAACTAACATTTGTAAAACCGTTAAGTTTGATCCACTATTTCCAAAGTACCAAATGTTTTTTATAGGCATGTCTAGTCCTTTAAAATTATTTCCAACTATTATTTTTAAGCTCATAACTGCAAGCATAGATAAGTTTATTAAACTTGCAATAATTCCATAAGCTATACTTTTAGCTAAAACAATTTTATTTTTTCCATTTTTAGTACACTTTATTATAGACTCCATATTTGAACTATATTCTAATACAAAACTACCAGCAAATACACTAAACATTAATATTCCCATTAAAGGGGCTAACCCATAGAATTTACTAAATAAATCTCCATAACTATCTGCTAAACTAAAGTTTCTAACACTTATATATCCTAATAATAAAGATAATATCCAAAATACCATTAATCCTTTTTTCTTTATTATTTTTTTTAATTCTGAGTTTATAATATTATTCATTTTTATACCTCCCTAGCATCTTCTAAGTCAAAATAAAACATATAAACATCTTCAAATCTAGGCTCTATACTCTTAGCTTTAAAATCTGTTATTTCAATTTCACTTATAACTCTAAGTTCTATATCACTTATTCCACGTTGTATGTTAACTACTTTATATTTATTTTGTATCTTATAAACTTCATCTTCACTTTCAACTGTTATACTATAAACCTTACCTCTCATATCATCTAATATTTCTTTATGTGTTCCTTGAAGTAAAACTTTACCATCCTTAATCATAATAGTTTCTTTAGCAACCGATTCTATATCCGAAATTATATGAGTTGATAAAATTACTATTGTCTCCTTACCTATCTGAGATAATAAATTTCTAAATCTAGCTCTTTCTTGAGGGTCAAGCCCTGCTGTTGGCTCATCTAGTATAAGTACTTTAGGATCATTTAAAAGTGCTTGTGCTATACCAACTCTTCTTTTCATTCCGCCTGAAAATTTTGAAATAGCTTTATTTCTAACCTCATAAAGTCCTACTAAATTTAAAAGTTTGTCCGTTTTTATTTTAGCTTCATCTTTTCTCAATCCTTTAAGCGCTCCAATATATAATAAAAAGTCCTTCGCACTAAAGTTTTTATATGCATCAAAATCTTGTGGTAAATATCCAACTACCTCTCTATATTTATCATCTAAAGAATTTATATCTTTTCCGTTATAAAGTATTTTTCCACTAGTTGGACATTTAAGTGTAGCTATTTGTTTCATTAAAGTCGTTTTTCCCGCTCCATTTGGTCCAAGTAAACCATAAACTCCACTTTCTAGTGTTAAGTTTATATTTTCATTTGCATTTTTGTGTTTATATGATTTAGTTAAATTTACAATTTCTAATTTATTCATAATTACCTCCATATACTTAATTCGTTGTTATGTTTATATTATATGGAGGTAATCTTAATCCATTATAAACTCAATCTTAAATAATCCTTAAATAAATTAAAATAAAAAGTGAGGTTTAAAATTTTAAACCTCACTTTTTATTTTAATTTATTAATTTTTTTCTTATTACATGCTCTATTGAAGTTTTTTCTATATTGTGACTATCCGCTAAATAACTAGTTTCTATTATTGCATTACTATCTATTTCTAAAATATTTTTCTTTAATGTAGGATATGTGAATTTATCAGTTATACATAATATAACTTTAGATTTTTTACCTAAATATCCACCATAACCTTCTAAATAAGTTATTGAAATTCCAAGATTATTTATAATATGTTCTCCTATCTCCTTACTTTTGTTAGAAATTACAATTATAGACCTTCCTTGGTTAAAACCATCTAGTATAAGATCTACAAGTTTAGTCATTATATATATAATAGTCAATGAAAACATAGCACTTTCTATGCTAAATACTATTGCAGTTATAACTAAAACTATAATATTTATACTCATTAAAAATGTAGATACAGGTACCTTAAACTTTTGATTTGCCCAAATTGCTAACATTTCACTTCCATCTATTGCGCCTCCAAATTTAATAACTATTCCTGCTCCAAGACCAAGTGCTACTCCTCCATAAATAACTATAAGAAATTCTGATGTTGTTACAGGTGGTACAGGAGTTAATAAATATAAGAATATAGAAGAACATAGATTTGCCCATAATGTCTTAAATAAAAACATTTTATCAAATGATTTTGATGTAAATAGTAAAATAGGTATGTTAAATATAAGTAACAATATAAACATAGGTATATCTGTTAAGGAATGTATTATTACCGATAAAGCCGTTGTCCCACTGTCAACCATTCCATTTGGAGATAAAATTAATTCAAGTCCCATAGCTACAATTAAAGCTCCTATAGCTATCATTATTAGTTCATAAGTTATCCTCAGTTGTTTTCTTATCATATTAGTCACCTCTTACTTTTTATGATTTATATTTACTCTAAATACATGATACCTCAAATTAACAAAATATTCAAGAATTTTCTGATAATTGATTTTAAATATATATTAAGTTTCATACTTTCAACTTAATATATATTTATTTAAACTTACTTAATTATATCAAATGCAGTTCCATCTATATTTTTCATATCTATATTAAAAATTTTCATTATTGTAGGAGCTTCATCAACTAAATTACCTTTATTTAATATTACATTTTCTTTTATACTTGGTCCTTTAGCTATAAAAGGAGGTTTATCTCCTTTATGAGGAAGATGTCCATGTGTTGCTAAACAGTATTTATAATTGCTATTATCCACAGACTTACTTATATCACCACATACATCATTATTAAAAGCTATACCAGGCTTTCCTTCTAACACAAACTCTGCATCACAGTCTAATTTATATTGTTTTTTTAATTCATTTTTGTTAAATATTTTTTCTATCCCAAATTCTTCATACTCCATCATCTCTTTTAGTATGTCTTCTAAGTAACTTATGCACCCTTTATCTTTTACAATTATATGAGTAGAAATCCCGGCAGATTTACATATCGCTTTATAATCTATAATCTTTCCATTTTCATCTACATCTATTAATCCTTTTTCTTTTAATATTATGTTTGGACTTATAAGTTTATTTACTTCTAATTGTCCATGATCTCCAAGTATTATAAAATTAGTATCTTCGTACACCTTAACTTCTTTTAAGGCTTTTATTATTCGTCCTATCCACTCATCATATTTTGGAAAACAATTTATAACTTCTTTTTCATAAAGCCCATGCTGATGTCTTGTATGGTCTAAGTAGGCTAAATGAATTAACATTAACTCTGGTTTATATTCTTTTATTATATCTTCTGCACAACTAACCCCAAATTCATCTAAAAATGGTTCCCTATTCCAATTTATTATATGTGAATACTTAGGATATACAGTCTTCATAAGATGTTTGCTACAACTGTTGTCGTATACTTTAAAATGATCTTCATTTTCATCTTTAGTCCATATTTCAGCTATATTGTGATCTGATTTGCAACCTCCAGTAACTGGCCATAATATAGTTGATGTAGTTATATTATTTTTTTTAGCTAAATCTATAATAGTATCACATTTTATATCTTTACTATACCAATACCACTCTGGCATTTTTTCATTTAATTCTAATTTCTCATTATGCCCTATACCATGTTTATCTGGGTATACTCCACTTACTATAGTAGTGTGACATGGATAAGTTAGTGTTGGATATATACAGTTTATATTTTTTACTATAGATGCATTTTTTAATATTTTTTTAAAATTAGGTAATTCTTCTAAAAACTTTATGTCGCTAGTAAATAAAGAGTCAATTGATATTACTACTGCTCTACTCATTTTTTATTCTCCTAAATTTATAATTTTATATAACCATGATATTATTTTGTTATTTTATGGTTATATAAAATTATAACATAAATTTTGAATGTTTTTTCAACAGGGCGGTATATCTATTAATTTAACTTTATATCATATATTTTTTCAAAGTAACTTGTAATACAATATAGTAAATGCTATACTATATTCATTCTATATTGTATAGCAAGATAGCTTAATTATTTAGGAGGTCATTATGAATTCAACTCAAATGTTAAAAGGTATACTTCAGGGCTGCCTTCTTGCTATAATTTCAGAAGAAGAAATTTATGGTTATGAGATGGTAAAAAAGCTAAAAAAATATGGATTTGATATGGTTAGTGAAGGCAGTATATATCCTTTACTTATTAGAATGAAAAAAGAAGATTTAGTAACTACCATAACAAAAGCTTCTGCTAGTGGCCCTAAAAGAAAATATTATTTAATAACAGATAAGGGGCGTGAACAACTTTTATCGTTTATAAAAGATTGGGAGAATCTTTCATTATGTGTAGAGAATCTTTTAAAGAATAACAGAAATTTACAAGGGAGATGATTTATATGAGTCTATCAAAAGAAGGAGAAAAATTTATATTAGATCTTAATGCTTATTTAGTAGCCTCAGGCAAAAACGAAGAAGAAATTAAAGAATTTATAGAACAAGCAGAAGATCATCTAGAATTGGGAGAAAAAGAAGGAAAAACTGTAGAAGATATATTCGGATGTTCCCCTATGGAATATGCAAAATCAATTGAAAAAGAACTTTCCTTTGATAAAAAAAGTATTCTTTCAATAGGATTACTTGTTTTATTTTTTATTTTTACATGGACTTTTTTAAATAATCTGTCTGAAACAGTACCGTCTTATTCATTATTGGAAGCGGTTGGAATTCCAATTATATTCCTTTTATCTATATCATTAGTAATATATTCATTTAGAAAGTTTGCTTTCGATGATCAAAAACTTAAAGTAATTAGTTTATCAGTGTTCGTTTTTCAGGTTTTAGCATTTATCGTTATTGGTTTAATTTCAAAAGATATGCCAAAAGTAATTATACTTACAGATAGTTTAATAAAAATTTTAGTACTTTTACTTTTATTTATATCTATTTTAGTTGGAATTAAATCTAAATCATTAATTTATACTCTATTACCATTTATAATGAATTTAACTGGTATTTTAAATCATACAACAAGTCTAAACTTAAATAATGAAAGCTCCTTAGCATTTACTATACTTGGAATTTTAATATTTATAGTTGATACTAAATTTAGAACAAAAGAAATTAATAAATAAAAGAGAGGATTCATCCTCTCTTTTATTTATTAACTTCTCGAATTCTCAAGCATGTTATTTGTAGTATGTAAAAATTTTTTAACCTTTATTTTTTATGTTAATAATCTTATACTTAATAAAGTTTTATTTAATACATTTTTATTTAAACCTTTTAACCTTAGTATATATCTATTTTTTATAATAATATAAATATTCTTTTCTTCAAATTTCCTATTTAATTCATCTCTAATTTAATACTTTCTTAAACATGTTAAATTAAAATTTAACATGTTCTTAACAAAAGATGTCGAATTTTCTGTTAATATGTTAGCGTACATAAAAAAAGTAAGAATTGCGAAAATAAGAAAATAAACTTTTTTTGAGGAGGCGACAATTTTGTCTATATTTATAAGTCTTATTGGAGGCCTAGGATTATTCCTTTATGGAATGAACTTAATGGGTGAAGGTCTTCAAAAGTCAACAGGACCTAAACTAGAAAAGGCAATAGAACTTTTAACTAGTAATGTAGTTATGGGTGTTTTAGTAGGAGCTGTTGTTACAGGAATCATTCAAAGTAGTGGTGCAACTACAGTAATGGTAGTTGGATTTGTTAATGCAGGTATAATGACATTATATCAAGCAATTGGAGTTATAATGGGTGCAAACATAGGTACAACTGTAACAGCTCAGTTAGTATCTTTTGATGCTAGCATTTTCTCATCAATAGCACTTGGAATAGGAATAGTATTATATATGATTGGTTGTAAATCTAAACCAAATCTTAAAAATATATCAGAAATACTTATAGGTTTTGGTATCCTATTTATAGGTATGGAATTTATGAAAGATGCAGTTGCTCCTTTATCTCAGTATGAAGGCTTTAGAAGTTTATTAGCAAGCCTTGCAAATCATCCTTTATTAGCATTACTTGCTGGTTTTGCAATGACAACTTGTTTGCAAAGTTCAAGTGCATCTATGGGTATACTAATAGCTTTATCATCTCAAGGTTTAATGCCATTAGCTGGAGCATTACCAATATTATATGGTGATAATATTGGTAGTTGTACAACTTCACTTATATCAAGTGTCGGAGCAAATAAAAACGCTAAAAGAGCAGCATTAATGCATTTATGTTTTAATGTTATAGGAACTATGTTATTTATGATAGTACTTAATAAGCCTATTTCTATGATAGTTACTTATTTAGATCCAACAGATACAGCTAGACAAATAGCAAACTCTCACACATTATTTAATATAATTAATGTTATTTTATTACTACCATTCTCTAAATATATCGTTAAGTTAGTTATGCTACTTATACCCGATAAAAAAGATGAAGAGGATGAATATGATAGTCGTATTACAAAATACTTAGATGAAAGAATGTTAGAAACTCCATCTATCGCTTTTGGTAATACAATAAGAGAAACACTTAGAATGGGTAATAAAGCTAAAAAAAGTTTTACTTGTTCTATGAATGCGTTACTTGAAAGATCAGAAGATGATGCAAAAACAACTTTTGAAAAAGAAAAGATTTTAAATGAGCAACAAAGAAAAGTATTAGATTATTTAATTAAATTATCAAATAGAACTTTAGATGATAAAATGAGATTTTCACTTGACTTATTGTTCCATACTGTAAATGATATAGAAAGAGTTGGAGACTTGTCAGAAAATATAGCTGAGTTAGCTGAAGTAGCTATACAAAATAAAACAAAAATTTCAGATAGTGCTAAATCTGAATTAATAGATATATATAGTAAAGTTTTAGATGCTTATGAGCTTTCATTAGACGCAATGAAACAAAATAATAGTACTCTAGCAAATGATGTATTAAAAATAGAAGACGAAGTTGATGCTTTAGATAAATTATATAGAGCTAAACATATGAATAGATTAAATTCTCATTCTTGTAGTATTGATTCCGGTATTATGTATTTAGATTTATTAACTAATTTAGAAAGAATATCTGATCACTCTGCAAGTATAGCAAAAAGAGTTATAAAAATTAATCAAACAGCATAAAAATTAAGCCATACAAATTAAATTTGTATGGCTTTTTTACTTTCAACTTTATTAAAATAATAGTATAAAATTTAATAAAGTCTTATACTATAATCACTATTCTACATATTATATATTAAGTTTAAATATATGGGTGGTGTTTAAAGTGAAAGTATCAAAACTTTTAGAAGTTAAATATATTGATATTGATGGGGATTCTGAAATTGAAAAAATAAGTTTAATAGGCCATATTTCTGATGGAAATAGTTCTTATATACAAAGTCTTGAACTGGTAATAGAAAAATATAATACTATTAATAAAGTTTTTAAAATACCTTTTAAAGGTTATTCGCCTAAATTATTTATTTGCAATCTATTTAAAAGCTATAAAAATCAAATTTTAATAATCGGCCAATATAATAATATTAAAGAATTTGGAATACTAAGAATATATAACTACAATAATGATAATTTAGACTTATTAGTTGATGATGAGACTTTAGCTATTCAAATAAATTGTTATGCTACTTTAGAAGAATCAAATAAGATTTTAGTTTCATGTTTAGAGTCTAACAAAAGATTTATAGTTGATATTAATGAAAAAAAACATGATAAATTCACTCCTATTGTATCTGATATAAGTGTTATTCATCCAATAATTAATCCTTTTGAAAGTTTTTATAGTCTACAAATTCATCAAAATGTCTTATATGCTTCTAATTTAGATACAATTGCTACACTTGAAACTATAGTTTCTGTTGATGAAAAAGGAAGATCAACTATTAAAAATCAAAGTCTATTACAATATGGAAATTTCATAAATAAAAAGTAGGGATTTATATCCCTACTTTCCTACATGATAACTTTATCTATTGCTTCTTTAATATTTACAGATTTATGATCATCGACCTTGACAACTTCTCCCTCCCAAGTCCTTATCATTATATAATCGCTTCCTTTAGATATTAAATATTGAGGCAATAATGGAGTTTTTCCTTTTCCTTTTGGTGCATTTATTATATATGTAGGTATTGCCATACCTGAAGTATACCCTCTTAAATACTCCATAATTTCCATTCCCTCATCTACTGAAGTATTAAAATGACTAGTTCCCTTTACATGTTTACTATGGAATATATAGTATGGTTTTACCCTAACTTTAAGCAACTCATGATTTAAGGCCCTCATTAAATATTTATCATTATTAACTCCATTTAAAAGCACTGCCTGATTTCCTAAAGGTACTCCACTATTTGCTAACTTTTCACAAGCTTCTTTTGTTTCTTTTGTTATTTCCATTGGATGATTAAAGTGAGTATTTATATATATAGGATGATATTTTTTAATCATATCACAAAACTCATCTGTTATTCTTTGTGGCATCGTAACTAACGTTCTACTTCCTAATCTTATATAATCCACATGTTTTATGCTTCTAAGTTCACTTATTATCCACTCTAACATACTGTCATTTAATGTTAATGGATCTCCTCCTGTTATAAGAACATCCCTTATCTCTTCATTATTTCTTACATAGTCAATAGATTCTTTTATAATATCTCTACTCTTTTGACAATCTTCTTGTCCAATATTTCTTCTACGTTGGCAATGTCTACAGTACATAGCACATTCATTAGTTACATTTATAATTAATCTATCCGGATATCTTCTTGTTATACTTCCTGCAGGATTTGTAAACTCTTCTCCCATTGGATCTAGATCACTTATTTCATCATCTAATTCAATATATGTTGGAATTGACATTAATTTAATTGGATCATATAAATCATTAGGATCTATCAGACTTAAATAATACGGAGAAATAGCCCATCTAAATTGACTTTGTACCTCTCTTATACTATCTATTTCTTTTTGTGTTAAATTTAATATTTTAGCTAAAGTATCTACATCTGTTATTCTATTTGATAATTGCCATTTATAATTATTCCAATCTGATTCACTTGCACCTAAAATATTTAATATACTATTTTTACGTTTATTAATTTGCTCTTCTTGTTCCAACCCTTTAGGTATACTATCTTTTATTTTTATATAGTCTTCGATTCTTGACTTTAATTCCTTTGCTCTTTCTAATGAAACTCTATTCTTCTCATCCATATTCATTCAACTAAGGCCTTTTACCTTAGTATCCCCCTTCCCCATTTGAATTGTGTATATTTTAACATCTATATTGAACCTTCTCTTGCATATCGTTTTCCTATTGAAGTATATTCTATCATATTGCGCCTTACTTTTCAATAAATTCTGAAAATTATATACAAAAAATGCCTTATTTCTTAAAATAAGGCATTTTGTATATAGTTTTATAATTCTATCTCTTTTATAACTTCAACTCCATTTTGTATCATACTATTAAGAAATACTATATTCATAATCTCTGCATTATGAATATTATCAATATGATAAGTATCTACCAAATTCATAGGAACAATAATATTTTTATCTATATTATTTTGATTAAAGTAAGCTTTTAATGTTACTACAAACTGATAAATACAAATATCTGTACAGTCTCCAACAACTATTATATTATCTATATTTTTAAAATTTTTATCTTCTAAGCAAAAAAATCCATTTGTTGAATTCTTAGGTATAACCTTTAGATTTTTAATAGTACTTATTTCATCTACAATTTTGCTTTCATAATCATTTTCTAAACAATGCGTTGGATAACTTCTCAATTCAATTGAATCTTTATTATGGCTATCTGTAAAAGCTATTATTTCACAATTTTTTGCTTCTAAAATTTTGGCCAGATTAGTTATAGGATTTATTAAAGCTTCTACTCTATCTGAATAAAGTGCTCCTTTTTTTGCAAATCCATTATTCATGTCAATTATAAAAAGCATAGTTTTACTTAAATCTAATTCATTTATTTTTTTGCTTTTTAATTTTTCTAGATTAAATTTCATATTCTCAAATTCTTTTGTTAATAATTCCATACTTCCCCCTATAAAACGTTTTTTTATATAATATCAAAATTTTATTAGAACTTCAATTATTCAATATTTTTATTAGAAGTATACTGTGCTTTTTACAATTTGTAAATCTGTCTTTCCATTATTAACTATATTTAAATTTTCAACTTCATTTATTTTTATTTTTATAATTACAACTTCTCCATTTTGAATTTCCAAACTTCTTTTATTTTGAATTTCAATATTAAAACTATTATTTAAACTATATATACAAATAAACTTATATTTATATTTTTTATCTACATAATCTTCATTTAACTTTATCTGCGTTTTTGATTTAATATATATATGTTCTAGCTCTCCTATACAATTATTGGTTGTCATAAGATTAAAATCAATACCTTTTCCATAACTTATAGTATCTAGTTCTCCACTAAATGTATGTATATCAAATTTATCTAAATTTACTTCTTCACAATTTTCATGTTTTAAGATTAAATTTCCATCTAGTAACATTAATTTTCTTTGTATATTTGGAAGTTTAGTAAATTTAGATTTATCTATTTCAATAGTTGAACAACTTATCCTCCATTTAAAGTTTCCCTTTTCATAAGATGAGTTTTCAGGGTATATGTATAGCTGAGTTGTTTCTCCTCCATCCCATCTACTTACTCTTTGACCTTCTTTTTTTATAACTTTTATATTATAAGACAAGTTTTTACCCCCTATATAATTAATAGTTTTACTTAGTTAAATTATATAGTAAAAATTTTAATTATATGAGTAAGTAAATATATTTATTAATTAAAATAACAGCAAGGTTAACCCTGCTGTTATTTTAATTAATATCTAGCTCTATCTATACTTCCAAGAGCGATATGAGCTACTCCTGCTCCAACTAAAAGTGCCCCTGCCATATTCTTATAATCATTTTTTTTGAATTTATGATTTTTATTTTGCTTAGCATCTAAAGCAAGTCCTGCTGTAGTAACTGCTGCTCCTAAAACTATCGGTACCATGCCTTTTTTCATGTTAAATCCTCCTGTATTATAAGAATGTTTTTGAGCTATAATATATATAGCTACAAACTTATATTGCTCGTATATAAATTTTTAATTCGGAGTAAATTTTTCATGTTTTACCTTAAACTAATTAGAGTAAAATAAAATTATTTATAATTTTTTTTAGGAGGAATCTATGAGGTACGTAATAGTTTCAGTAACTAAAGGAATTGCAGGAGAATTTAATAATAATTTAAGAAAAGATATATTTAAAAAGTTTCAAGTTAAGTCATCTAAATTACCTGCTCACTTTACTGTAAAATCCCCATTTGAATGTGATAATATATCAAGTTTAGAAAATACTTTAAAATACTTTTGTGAAAATAATAAATCAGCCCCATATAAAGTCATAGGTTATAATAACTTTGATAATAGAGTTATATATATGGAAGTATTTATGAGTAACTCTGGAAAAATAACTCATGATAAACTAATTGATGAATTAAGTAAACTAAGTTATATAAATTTTTCAGATCATGATGGTAAAGACAAAGTGTTTCATATAACTGTAGCTTCTAAAAAGATACAAAAAAACTTTATCAAAATATATAATTACGTAAAAGATATAGATTGTCACTTTGAATGTTCATTTGATAATATAAGCATTTTTAAGTGGGAAAATAATACTTGGGTATTACATAAAGAGTATTTACTTAAATAAAAAAGGAAGTCTTAAGGCTTCCTTTTTTATTTAACATTCTACTTCGCTTAGTTCAAAGTAATTATTTTCATCACTTTCAAAACTTATTCGTTTGTTTTTACTATTTTTATCTTTTAATTTAAAGTTTTCAATAAGTGATTTTAATGTCTGAGCTTGTCCACTTAACTCTTCACTAGCTGCAGCACTTTCTTCTGATGTTGCTGAGTTAGTTTGAACTACACTTGAAATCTGTTCTACACCTAATGTTACTTGGTTTATAGCCCCAGCTTCTTCTTCTGATGCTTTTGCAATTGCATCTACTATAGATGTTGTTTCATTAGTTGTTTTTATTATTTTTTGTAAAGACTCGGCTGTATTATCTACAATTTCAGTTCCTTTAGTAACTGCTTCTATAGAATTTTCAATAAGTGTTGCAGTGTTTTTAGCTGCTTCTGCTGATTTCGCAGCAAGATTTCTTACTTCATCTGCTACAACTGCAAATCCTTTACCTGCTTCTCCTGCACGTGCAGCCTCTACTGCAGCATTAAGTGCTAATATATTTGTTTGGAAGGCTATGTCATCTATTGTTTTTATTATTCTACCTATTTCATTTGATGTAAAAGATATCTCCTCCATAGCTTTAACCATTTGTTTCATTTGTTCGTTTCCTGCCTTAACCTGGCTTGCAGCATTTAAAGTTAAGGAATTTGCTTTTTTAGAATTATCTGCAGTGTCCTTAATTTTATTAGAAATTTCCATTATAGTTGCAGATAATTCTTCTATTGAACTTGCTTGTTCTGTAGCTCCCTGTGCTAACATCTGTGATCCACTTGATACTTGTTCTGAAGCTGCGCCTACCTCGTCAGAAGCTATATTTATTTGTAACATTGTATCACTTAAATCATTAGTTATTCTTGAAACAGAGTTTTCAATATGTTTAAATACCCCTATATATTCTATTTCAGGCTCTACATCAAAGTTTCCAGATGCAACTTCTCCTAATACACGAACTGCATCTGTTATAATATCCTTAGTTTTACTACTCATTTTACGCATACTATTTGATAGTGAACCTAATTCATCTTTTGATTCATAACTAATATTAATATCGAAGTCACCTTCTGCCATCTTATTAGCAGCTGTCTCAATTTCTTCAATTGGTCTTTTTAAACTTCTTGTTATGAATATACACACTACCACTCCAATTATAATAGTAAGTATACTAATAACTATAGCTGTAATAGTAGCTTTTGCAGATGTATCTTGGACACCTTTATTAAATTTAATTCCACTAGCTTCAGCTTCATCATTTAATATCTTAGAGTCATCTACACATTTATTGTATGCATTAAAATATGCTGTATTTGGCTTAGTTATCTCTATAGCATTATTGTAATCACCTTTTTCTAGTAGAGCAAAGACTTTATCACATTCTTGTTTTAGAGTATCTACTGAAGTGTGAAGATTTTCAACTAGTTTTTGATCCCCTCCAAAAGATTCTTTTATAACATCTATTCTTTTATAAATACTATCAAAGTCACTCATAGTCTTAGCTTTATATTGAGCAACATCCTTTTCCATAATTGCATTTCCAAGCATTCTTCCAACTGAAACTAAATCTCTGCGAACCCCCATAGTCTCAGTTGTTGACTGGTATGGTCCCGTAAATAATTGATGAGATAACTTTTCAGACTGTCTAAGTTTAGATATAGTGTAAAAACTTGTAAAAGCTGTAAGCATTAATAAAATAGCAAAAGCTATACTAAGCTTTCTACCTATTTTTAAATCTTTCATAAATATTCCTCCCCATAGTTGTATTTATTTTATTGACTTCCTTAATACTTATATCCATATTTCAAGCTTTTGTAATTGTTTTCCTGAAAACTAAATTTTTAAATGTTACCAAGCCTTTCAATTATTTTTTAAACACAATAACTTTCAATAGATATAATTTATGCACTCATTATACGGATAAATATCGTTTTACTTTATATTTTATTTATTACATTTTTAAATTCTAAAGTTAATTGTATTATTTATGATATAAAATAAACTGATTTGTTATTTAAAATTAAAAAATGAGATTTTAAAATCTCATTTTTTAATTTGTTAAAATGTAATTTTCTATGCATTATTTGTTTCAAAAACATTTGAATCTTCATCTGAAAAACTTATAGATTTTTTACTATATTTATTTTTTAAATTAAACTTATCTATAAGTGATTTTAACATCTGTGCTTGTCCACTTAATTCTTCACTAGCTGCTGCACTTTCTTCTGATGTTGCTGAGTTCGTTTGAACTACACTTGAAATCTGTTCTACCCCTAATGTAACCTGTGTAATTGCGCTTGCTTGTTCATCAGATGATTTTGCTATTTCATCTACTACACCTATAGTTTTATTAGTTGTATCTATTATTTTTTGAAGTGATATGGCAGTATTATCTACAATAGTGCTTCCTTTATCAACAGCTTCGATAGAGTTTTCAATAAGTGTTGCAGTATTTTTAGCTGCTTCTGCCGATTTTGCAGCAAGATTTCTTACTTCATCTGCTACAACTGCAAATCCTTTACCTGCTTCTCCTGCACGTGCAGCCTCTACTGCAGCATTAAGTGCTAATATATTTGTTTGGAATGCTATATCATCTATTGTCTTGATTATTCTACCAATTTCATTTGATGTAAATGAAATTTCTTGCATAGCTTTAACCATATGTCTCATTTGTTCATTTCCATCTTTAACTTCATGACCTGCACTTAGTGATAATTCATTTGCTTCTTTAGCATTTTTTGCCGTGTCTTTAATTTTTTCAGAAATTTCTATTATAGTTGCAGATAATTCTTGTATTGAACTTGCTTGTTCTGTAGCTCCTTGAGCTAACATTTGAGATCCACTTGATACTTGATTTGAAGCAGTTCCTACTTCTTCTGAAGCTAGATTTATTTGTTCCATAGTTTCACTTAAGTCTTCAGTTATTTTATATACTGAATTTTCTATGTTTTTAAATACTCCAATATAGTCAGCTTCAGGATTTACATTAAAATTCCCAGATGCAATTTCACTTAAAACGTAAACTGTATCATCTATAATATCTTTTGTATTATTACTCATTAATCTCATGCTATTTGATAGTGATCCTAATTCATCTTTAGATTCATAATTAATATCAATATCAAAATCACCAACTGCCATTTTATTTGCAGCTACCTCAAGCTCCTCAATAGGCTGTTTTAAACTCTTAGTTATATATATACATATAACCACTCCTGCTAATATAGATAGTATACACATTGTAGTAGATGTTATCATAGCCTTTGATGCTGTATTTTCTATTTCTTTATCAAATCTTACTCCACGCGCTGCTTCATCCTCATATATAGCTTTTGCGCTATTTACACTATCTACGTAAGCCTGATAATATCCACTGCCTTCTGTTACCGCTATTTTTTGAGCATTAGCAACATCCCCTTTATCTAAAAAAGAGTAAATTAGTTGATTTTGTTGTTTTAAATTAGCTATAGCAGCCTCTAAATTATCAATAAGTTGTTTATCTCCTCTAGAGTTTTCTTTTAATACTTTAATGCTATTATCAATACTTTCAAAATCTTTTTGAGCTGAAATTTCATGTTCCTTTGGTTTGTTTCCAGCAACAGCGTTCATTACATTTTGGTCAATCGAAACTATATCTCTACGAACACCTAAAGCATTATTAGTTACTTGATACGGACCTCTAAATAAATCATGACTTTGTTGACTTGATTTTTTTAAGTTGAACAATACATAAAAACTTGAAAATGCAGTAATTACTAGCAAAATTACAAAAGCTAGACCTAATTTCTTACCTATTTTTAGATTTTTCATAAATTCTCCTCCCTGTAGAAATGATAAACTTATTTAAGCAAATTAAATTGGAATTATGAACTTATGTTTTAACATAAACTAAATATTTTTCGAAAACGTTTCCATTTGTTTTAAAAAAATTGATTTTAATTTTACTAAAATATTTATTATAAAAATTTTTTGTATTAGTTTTTTACTTTCAATTAAAGCCTATTTTTATCCATTTAATGATATAAATTCATTTGCATTCAATTTAATCTTTTGCTTATAAAGCTTATATTTTCTTTGAATAGTTCATATTAAATACAGCAACAATTTTTATTTCCCGAATTATATGGTAAAAATTGTATTTTGTGCATAACATTTATACGGACAAAGGTTTTTTTACTTTAGATTTCAATTATATAAAAAATACCAAGTTTCTTAATTAATATTAATAAGAAACTTGGTATTTTTTATTCTTCTTCATATTCCATATAATCTTCTACTTCATGACCGCAAACAGGGCATCTATATATATCTATAAAATATTCGAACTCTTCTTTTTGTTCATTTTCTAAACCTTCATTTATTACTTCAACATCCATTCCCTCTTAATGCTTAATTAAATCCATAACTTCAGTTATGCATTTAGGACAATACATTGTGCTCATTTACAAGCCTCCTTTTATATTTTATTTATATATCTTAACATTTTATATTTAAATTTACTACAAATTAAAATTCTATATTTATTAGTTTATTTTCATAAGCTCTAGATATAGAATATAAAACATCTGATAATCTATTTATATACTTTACAGTCATGGGATTTAAAGTTTCTATTTTATTTAGAGAAATAATTCTTCTTTCTGCTCTTCTGCAAACAGTTCTTGCTATATGTAATTTACTTGATGCCTTAGTTGTTCCTGGTAATATAAACATTTCCATTTCACCAGTTTTATTCATATATTCATCTATAATACTTTCTAGATTCTTGACATCTTCTTCATTTATATTATTTTTAAACTTTTTAATATCCATTGTTGCAAGCTCTCCTCCAACATCAAATAATTTTCTTTGTATACCTCTTAGTATTTTTTTATCATTTTCATTTATATAGTTACAGGCATCCCCTATAAAAGAATTTAATTCATCTATAGTTCCATAAGCTTCTACCCTAATATCATCTTTGTCAACTCTACTTCCATCGTATAATGATGTTTTTCCAGCATCTCCAGTTTTAGTATAAATTTTCATATTAATCACTCCTTAATAGATATCTTTCATATTAATATTTATATACAACTTTTTTTTATTAAATCAAAAAGGACTAGAATTTAATCTAGTCCTTTTTTTATTTTTTCAATTCTTTTAAAAATAATTCTTCATTTTCTTTTATAACTAGTTCTCCATCTATAAAACCAACAGCTTCCTTTTTAAAAGCTCTACATTGTCCTATGCATCCAGTTTTAACATTTTCTTCTCCAACTAGTTCTTTTATTTTATTAACATCAACATTTGAACAAAATGGACATACTCTTATCATTTGTGAATCCTCCTATAAAATCATTTTCCTGTTTGTATAAATATACCCATAGCTTTTATATATAAACATAAATCTATTTTATTTTTAAAATAGTTAAACTTTTCATTTTATTCTGATTAGTATTTATACTTTTTAAAATCTAATCACTCCATATAGTTAATACATATACTTAAACAAAATAATATTTATTTATTTGTTATAATACCCATATTAATATATTTTATTTGTTATACCTACTAGTTATTTGTAAACTCCATTAACTATTTTATTTAAAATATATATAATAATTTTTATATTAAATTACGACCTATTAACTTATTTTTCTTAAATTTTTTATAATTTTTGCAATTTACTGTATACTTCTTTTGAAAAAGATGTTATTATATATTCATCTGTGTATTTGTATACAAAATGCATTTATAATGTTGTATATTTATTTTGGAATTATAGGAGGATTTAAAATGTCAAACGAAACAAAAGTTAAAGTTGTAACTGCTGACCCTTCAGCATTAGGACTTTTCGGACTAGCAATGATAACATTAGTTGCTTCTTCTCAAAAACTTGGATTAACTTCAAGTGTGTCTTTAGTTTTACCTTGGGCAATATTCTTAGGGGCTACTGCTCAATTATTTGCTTGTATAAATGATTTCAAGCACAATAATGTATTTGGTGCTACTGCATTTGGTGGTTATGCATTTTTCTGGTATGCAATGGGATTATCTTGGTTAATACAAAATGGAGTATTTGGTGAAAAATTAGCTGCTTCAGCTGACCCTAAACAATTAGGTTTTGCATTTTTAGGATACTTAATATTTACATTATTTATGACAATCGGTGCAATGGAAACTCATAAAGTATTATTTATAATATTTGTACTTATAGATTGTTTATTTATAGGATTAACTCTTTCTACATTTGGAATAATGGAACATGCTACTCATCAATTTGCAGCATATTCAGAGTTAGGAATAGCTATATTCTCATTCTATGGCTCTGCAGCAGCAGTTTTAAATGGCCACTTTGGAAGAGAATTTTTACCAGTTGGAAAGCCATTTGGAATATTTAAAAAGTAATTTTGTAGGGTGTAAAAATTATATTCAATAATATAATTTTTACTATATATTTAATATAAATTAAAAGAGTAAGCTTTATAGCTTACTCTTTTTTTATTGTTCTTTGTAATAAATATACTTCTTTTGTAGATAATAGTATAGACTTTTAAATTACGAAAGGGTGTTTTTATGATTCTGACCAAAAACATACATAGAAATGTAGAACTTATGAAAGAACATCTTCCTTTAGATAAAAGTTTCGACGTTATCCAAAGAGAAGTTATAATAGGTGGAAAAAGTTCTTATTTATTTTTCATAGATGGTTTTATAAAAGATGATGTAGTAGAACGAATCTTATCTGGTTTTTTTCAAATATCTCCAGAGGATTTCAAATCCGTTCATGAACTAAAAGATTTTATTCATAAATATATTCCATATATAGAGGTAGCTAAAGAAAATAAATTAAAATCAATAGCTAAAGAAGTTCTATCCGGTCCCATGGCTATCCTTATAGATGGATTTGATGAAGCAATAATTTTAGATGTTAGAACCTATCCTGTAAGGGGTATTGAAGAGCCTGAAAAAGAAAAAGCTTTAAAAGGTTCTAAAGATGGTTTTGTTGAGACTATAGTTTTTAATACGGCATTAGTAAGAAGAAGAATTAAAGACCCAAGTCTTATATTTGAAATGTTTACAGTTGGTAAAAGGTCTCAAACAGATGTTGTCATAGGTTATATAGACGGACTTGTAGACAAAAAAACTTTAAAAGCTTTAAAAAAGCATATAGATGAAATAAATGTAAAATCACTTGTCATGAGTGAACAAAGTATTGTAGAAGCAATTGTTCAAAGTAAATGGTACAATCCATTTCCAAAAGCTAGGTATACTGAACGGCCTGATGTAGCTGCTGCACATATATTAGAAGGAAAAATTCTACTTATAATAGATAATTCTCCTAGTGCAATAATACTACCAACTACTATTTTTGATTTCCTTCAAGATGTAGATGATTTTTATCAACCAGTTATTATAGGTAATTACCTAAGATTAATTAGAAACTTTACATTGATGGCAACCTTACTGATAACTCCATTATATACATTAGCCGTTAAATATGCATATAGACTCCCTGTTTGGCTTGAATTTATAACCCCTAAGGACCCTTATGATGTCCCTATATTTCTTCAATTTTTAATTTTAGAGTTTTCTATTGATGCTCTTCAATTAGCATCCTTAAATACTCCTGGTTCACTTGGAATGTCACTTTCCGTTGTTGGAGCACTTATATTAGGAGACTTTGCTGTTCAAACAGGATGGTTTATACCTCATACAATACTCTATATGGCCATAGTAGCACTTGGAAGTTACTCTCAACCAAGTATAGATTTAGGTTATTCTATAAAAATAATTAGAATATTATTGTTAACATTAACAGCAGCATTTAACATATGGGGATTTATAGCTGGATTAATAATTACATTCGTACTTTTAGCAACAAATAAAACTATTACAGGAAAAAGCTATTTATATCCACTTATTCCTTTTGAGTTTAGTGCACTTAAAAGATTAATTTTTAGAGTTAAGCTAGATACTGAAAATGAAGGTAAATAAAAACTAACACTAAGTTTATCTTAGTGTTAGTTTTTATATTATAAATTTAATCAACTTAAATACCATTATTTTATTAATACTCTTATATGAAATTTTATAAATTCCACATAATAAATTTATAAAATTTATTTAATATAAATTTTAATTCATTTTACAATTCAAAATGGGTGTGGTATACTTAATAGGTTATTTTAAAAAAAGGAGATTATCGATATGACAACTAAGAATAAAATCGTAAATATTGCCGTTATCGCCCACGTCGATGCTGGTAAATCAACATTAGTTGATGCTTTCCTGTCTCAATCTGGAGTATTTAGAGCAAACGAAGTAGTAAAAGATTGTGTAATGGATAGTAATGATTTAGAAAAAGAAAGAGGAATAACTATATATTCTAAAAACTGTGCTATAAACTATAAGGATTATAAAATAAATATAGTTGATACACCAGGACATAGTGATTTCTCTTCTGAAGTTGAACGTGTTATAAAAACTGTTGATACAGTTATATTACTAGTAGATGCTAGTGAAGGTCCAATGCCTCAAACTAGATTCGTTTTACAAAAATCTTTAGAAGCTGGACTTAGACCAATACTTTTCATAAACAAAATAGACAAGCAAGACCAAAGAGCTGAAGAAGTTGTTGATGAAGTATTTGACTTATTTGTTGACTTAAATGCAACTGATGAGCAATGTGAGTTCCCTATAATATACGGTATAGCTAAACAAGGTGTAGCTAAGTTAGAAATGGATGATGATAGTAATGATTTATCTCCATTATTTGAAACTATAGTAAATCATGTTGACGCTTATCCTGATTATGCATCTGAGCCTTTACAACTTCAAGTATCTGCACTTGCATATGATGATTATGTAGGTAGACTTGGAATCGGTAGAGTTTATAAAGGAACAGTTAAAAATGGATCTCAAGTTTCTGTATGTAAAGCTGACGGAACTGTTGCTAGAGGAAAAATATCTAAACTTACAGTATACGAAGGACTTCGTCAAGTTGAAAAAGATGAAGCTTATGCTGGAGATATAGTAGTTGTAGCTGGTATGCCAGATATCTCAATCGGAGAAACTATATGTGATGTAGATAATCCATTACCAATGGAACTTATCCATATAGAAGAACCTACTCTATCTATGAACTTCTTAGTTAACGACTCTCCATTCTGCGGTAAGAGTGGTAAGTTCGTTACTACTAGACATATAAAAGATAGATTAGATAAAGAATTAGAAGTTAACGTTGGCCTTAAAGTTGAGCCAATGGATACTACTGACGGATTTAAAGTATCTGGTCGTGGAGAACTTCACTTATCAATATTACTTGAAAACATGAGACGTGAAGGATATGAAATTGGAGTTTCTAAGCCAGAAGTTTTATTTATAAAAGAAGATGGTAAGTTAATGGAGCCTATGGAAAGAGTTATTGTTAACTGTCCAGAAGTTTACTCAGGAACTGTTATAAATAAATTAAACTTAAGAAAAGCTATGATGGAAGCTATGGAAATAGAAGGAGATTATGTAAAAATAACATTTATAGCTCCTACTAGAGGTTTATTAGGATATAGAAGTGAATTCATAAACGATACTCGTGGAGAAGGAACTATAGTTAGATCATTTGAAAGATACGAAGAACATAAAGGATCAATCCCAGGAAGAACTAACGGAGTATTAGTAGCTCAAGGACCTGGTACTACTATGGCTTATGCTCTTAGTGCATTAAGTGAAAGAGCTCAAATGTTTGTTGATCCAGGTGTTGAAGTTTATGAAGGTATGATAATCGGTATGAACTCAAGAAAAGACGATATGGTAGTTAACCCTTGTAAAAACAAGAAATTAACTAATGTTCGTGCTTCTGGTACTGATGATGCTGTTAAATTACAAGCTGCTAGAACATTTACTTTAGAAGAAGCTTTAGAATTTATAGATGATGATGAGTTAGTTGAAATAACTCCAGATTCTATAAGATTAAGAAAAAGATTCTTAAACGAAAACGAAAGATTAAGATATAATAAATCAAGACAAGCAAGTAAATAATAAAAAAGAGTCGTATATACGACTCTTTTTTATTATTAAACTTCTACGATTATAGGAAATATAGTTGTTCCTCTTTTCAATTTTCCATATAAATATCTATCTACAGATTTCTTAACTTTAGATTTAATTACACTCCACTCTAATATATTATTTTCTAAACAATGCTCTACTTCTTCAGTTACAATATTTTTAACCTGATCAATCAAATCAGTTGCTTCTCTAGCATATATAAATCCTCTAGTTATTATATCTGGTCCAGCAACAATACTACAGCCTATTTTATCTATAGCTATAACAATTGTCATCATTCCATTTTCAGCAAGATACTTTCTATCTCTTAAAACTATATTTCCAACATCTCCTACTCCAACTCCATCTACATAAACAGTTCCTACTCTAACTTTACCTGATTTCTTAGCAGTTTTTTTCGTTAGTTCTAAAACTTCTCCACTTTCTAATATAAATATATTTTCTTTTTTCATTCCTAATTTTATAGCAAGATTTTTATGATGTATTAAGTGTCTATACTCTCCATGAACTGGCATAAAAAACTTAGGTTTAACTAATGTGTGTATAAGTTTTAATTCTTCTTGGTAAGCATGTCCAGAAACATGCACTGCTTCTAGGTCTTTATATATAACTTCTGCTCCTTTTCTATATAATTGATTTATAACTCTAGATATCAACTTATCATTTCCTGGTATTGGAGATGCAGAAATTATAAATAAATCATTGTTATGTATTTTTATTTTTTTATGAGTATCAAATGCAATTCTAGCAAGACCTGCCATTGCTTCGCCTTGACTACCAGTTGTTATTATAGTTACTTCATCGTCTCTATAATTACTCATTTCATCTATATTTATTTTATATCCATTAGGAATATCTAAATATCCAAGATCTATTGCTACATTAGATACATTCTCCATGCTTCTCCCACTAAATACAACTTTTCTATTATTAGCTATAGACGCATTAACTATTTGCTGCATTCTATGTATATTAGATGCAAATGTCGCAACTATTATCCTACCTTTTTTACCTGTAAAAATTCTGTCTAAAGTTTCTCCTATAGTTTTTTCTGATAATGAATGTCCTTTCCTCTCTACATTGGTACTATCTGCTAATAATAATAATATCCCCTTTTTCCCAAGTTTTGATATAGTTTCTAAATCCATCCTTCTTCCATCTATAGGTGTATAATCTACCTTAAAGTCTCCTGTGTGTAATATCCTTCCTTGAGGGGTATGTATGCATAATGCACATGCATCGGCTATACTATGTGTTACACTTATAAATTCAATCTTTAAATTACCAACTTGGACTAATTGCCTATCCTCTACTGAATTTAGACTGCATATATCTAATATATTATGTTCTTTTAGTTTATTAGATATTAATCCTATTGTTAACTTTGTACCATATACTGGCATATTTAATTGTTTTAAAATATATGGAATCGCCCCTATATGATCTTCATGACCGTGTGTAACAAACATTCCTTTAACTTTTTCTTTGTTATCTAATAAATAAGATATATCTGGAATCAACAAATCAACCCCATACATATCTTCGTCTGGAAAAGATAATCCTCCATCTATAACTATAATTTCATCGTTATACTCTATAGCAGTTATATTCTTACCAATTTCTCCAAGTCCGCCTAAAGGAATAACTTTTATTTTATTTTTACTTTTTAAGTCTCGCATAATATCACTCCTTTTCATAAATATATTGTTCCTGTTTTACTTAGTATTAATTCTTTTTTACTAATTATTTAATTTTTTTTAATTATTTGTTGACTTTCTTTTCTAGATAGTATATCATTATATCATAATCAATAATAGTAATGATTACTACTTTTAATTTTAGGAGGAATATTAAAATGAAAAAATTTGTTTGTACAGTATGTGGATATATACATGAAGGAGAAACAGCTCCAGAGCTTTGTCCTGTATGTAAGGTAGGCGCTGATAAATTCGAAGAAATGAAAGGCGAAATGGTTTGGGCTGATGAACATAGAATAGGTGTTGCTAAAGGTGTTGATCCTGAAGTTTTAGAGGGTTTAAGAGCTAACTTTGTTGGTGAATGTACAGAGGTTGGTATGTACTTAGCTATGAGCCGTCAAGCTGATAGAGAAGGATTCCCAGAAGTTGCTGAAGCTTATAAAAGAATAGCATTTGAAGAAGCTGAACATGCTGCTAAATTTGCTGAATTATTAGGAGAAGTTGTAGCTGCAGATACTCAAGCTAACTTAAAAGCTAGAGTTGAAGCTGAATATGGAGCTACTGATGGTAAATTAAAATTAGCTAAAAGAGCTAAAGAATTAGGATTAGATGCTATACATGATACAGTTCATGAAATGTGTAAAGACGAAGCTAGACATGGTAAAGCATTCTTAGGATTACTAGAAAGACATTTCACTAATTAATAATTTTGTTAAATATTCTCACTCACACATCTAGGGTAGCCTTTGCATTTGGCTACTCTATTTTAATATTTTACATTTTGGTTTATAATATAATTTGATTATAAATTTGCTTTTTGGGTATATTTATTTTTAAAAATATTTATAAGTAGGTGGTTTTTTGAAATTTTCAAAACAAAGAGAACTTATATTAAATGCAGTAAGAGATAATACTGTTCATCCTACTGCAGATTATATATATGATTATTTAAAAAAAGATAATCCTAACTTAAGTTTAGGTACAGTATATAGAAACTTGTCTCAACTTGTAAGTCATGGATTTATACAAAAGGTAAGCATCCCTGGATTTCCAGATAGATTTGATGGAAATATATCTGAACATAATCATATGATTTGTGAGATTTGTGGAAATATACAAGATATCCAATGTGATACTTTAAGAAACATACCAAGCGTAATTTCAGATGAATTGGATTTAGAAATTACGTCTTGCAATGTTATACTTCAAGGAATCTGTAAAAACTGCAAAAATAAGAAAATGTAAAAAGGAGCTATAATGGATAGTTCCTTTTTACATTTTACATTTTAATCATTTTATTATATAATAAATTATCAATATATAGTTAGATTTACATATATAGGAGGTATTTTTATGGCTGTAAAAATAGTTACAGATAGCACTGCTTACATTCCTGATAGCTACATAAAAAAGTATGATATACATATAGTATCTCTTAATGTTTTTATGGGAAATGAAAGTTTACGTGAATTAGATATAACTAATGAAGATTTCTATGAAAGGATGAATAATTTAACTCAAATTCCTAAATCCTCTCAACCTATACCTGATGAAATGCTAAATACATTTACAGATTTAGTCTCAAATGGAGATTCTTTAATAGGTATTTTTCTATCTTCTGATATGAGTGGTACATTTTCTAGTGCAAATTTAATTAAAAATATGGTTCTAGAAAAATACCCAAATGCAGATATAAATATAATAGACTCTAAAACAAATTGTATGCAAATGGGATTTGCAGTTATTGAAGCTGCTAGATTTGCTTTCGAAGGAAAATCAGTTTCAGAAATTATTGACCGTTGCAATTTAGTTCTTAAAAATAGTAAATTTTTGTTTTCTCCAAATACATTAGAGTATTTAAAAAAAGGAGGAAGAATAGGAAAAGCGTCTGCCCTATTAGGATCTATTCTTCAAATAAAACCTATACTAACTGTAAATAATGGTGTAACATCAGTCTTTACTAAAGTTCGTACTAGAAAAAAAGCTGTTGATTCTATAGTAAAATCAGCACTTGAAGATATAGAAAGTAAAGGTCTTGGAGATATTATAGTTCATCATATAAATTGTGAAGAAGAAGGTTTAGCTTTAGCTAAAATACTAGAAGAAAAATTAAATACTAAAGTTCAAATACAATCAATAGGCCCTACGATAGGTCTTCATGTTGGCCCTGGAAGTATAGGAGTTGCATATTATACAAACATAGACTAATAAAAAATCTATTTTATAAATTTTATGTTTTATAAAAATAGAATGCCCTAATTTTAAATTAGGGCATTCTCTATGTCTATAAATTATTTTCATATCCTATATTGTCTTCAGCTACATTTTCTGATATATATGCAGCTACGTATAATCCATACATTAATACTACTATTATAGCAGTTATTAATATGATAGTCATTTTCAATCACTTCCTTCTTAACTCTAATTGTAGTTTTTTCATATGAATTTCATATGATTTTATTGTGATTTTTTATTAATGATTTAACAATTCAAAACTACGCATATTATCATTAGCTTTGATTCTTATAAGCATCATATCATTAGTTCTATTATTATATATATTATTTTCGTAACTACTACATATGTCAGCTTCTTCATATGTTATAATTATATCATCATTTTTTTCTTTTATAGTTACATTGTTGTAATATTTACCAATTTTATTTTTAAATAATATATAAGCTTCTTCATTTTTCATTAACTTATTTTTATCATTATTATTGTTAATTATTCTTATACCTTCAAAGTTTTTATTCTCACTTAAAAGTAACTTATAAACTTGGTCATTTGAATCAATTTTATTACTATATATTTTTGATTTAAAAATATTATTTGGTGTTGTAAAAATTAAAATTAATATAATTATAAATCCTATTCTTAATACATTTTTCATAAAAGCCCCTCCACATATAAATTATCTATATGTATTTAAACCTTCTAATACATCTTTATTATTTTTTAAAAAGTTAATTAATCTGTTTATTTTAACTAATGTTTCTACGCTTATAGTATGTTCTATCTTTTCAGTTTCCTCATGTATCTGATCTCTAACTCCTATTAAATATAAAAACTCTTCTATTATATTATGTCTATTTAATAATTGCTTCCCAATTTCTTCTCCCTTATTGCTTAAAATTATAGATCCATACTTTTCATGTCGTAAAATTCCTTTATGCTGCAATTTTTTTACCATATTACTAACGGAAGATGGTCTTATATTTAAAGATCTTGATAAGTTGCTAATTTTTATATCTTTTTCTTCTTTATATAATCGATAAATCATTTCAATATAATCTTCTTCATTAGGGCTTAATTTATTATTTTTCATATATTCATTAAATGTATAAAATTGATTTATTTCTTTCAACACATCCCCTCCTAATACTCTCTTATATTTACTATATTTAATTACATATCTATATATTCTATTTTTATGTAACAAATACTCAAGTTTTTTCATAGTATCTATTGTAAGAATTTTAGCTTAGACTAAATTCTACTTTAAAATATGGAGGTATTTTTATGGTTAAACTAACTGATGTAGATGTATGCAGCACCGTAAGGGTAGAAGGACTTTTATCAGAAGGCTATTTAAGGGAAAGAATGTTAGCCTTAGGTTTAACTAATGGCGCATTAGTAGATGTTTTGAGAAAAGGTCCTAAAAATAACCTAACTGTATATAACATAAGAGGTGCGATGATTGCACTTAGAAAAGAAGAAAGTGAGAAGATAATAGTTTCATATTTATAGATTTATTTTAGGGGGGATTTTTATGGGATTAACTTATGACTCAACAAAAATAAAGTCATTAAAAGACATGTTTAATATAGATAAAAAAGAAGATCAATATATTATAGCATTAGCTGGTAATCCAAATACAGGGAAAAGTACTGTTTTTAATTATCTAACAGGACTTAAACAACATACAGGAAATTGGCCTGGCAAAACAGTATGTACAGCAAGAGGGGATTTCAAATTCAATAATAAAGAATTTGCACTTATCGATTTACCAGGAACTTATTCATTGTTTGCAGCATCCCAAGAGGAATTAGTAGCTCGTGACTTTGCTTGCTTTGGAAATCCAGATGCAGTTATAGTTGTAGCTGATGCAACTTCTCTAGAGAGGAATTTCAATTTAGCATTTCAGATAATGGAACTTACTGACAATGTAATACTATGTATAAATCTAGTTGATGAGGCTAGAAAAAAAGGAATTTCTATAGATAAAGATTTAATTGAAGCTGAATTAGGAATACCCGTAGTTTTAACCTCTGCAAGAAATGGTTTTGGAATGGATGAACTACTTAAATCACTAGATACTGTTGTATCTAAAAGCTATAACTATAATAATAAGACGTTTAAATATGATAATGAAATAGAAGATCTACTTAGTTTAATAGAACCTGATTTAAGCTCTAATATTCCTTATATAAAATCTAGGTGGTTAGGACTTAGATTAATAGATGGAGATAAAAGTATCTATGAGTCAATAGATAACTATATGGGCTCTGATGCAAAAACTTTTGTAAACAACGTTAAATCTAAACTTCCAAATAATATAGATAAAGTACAGATTAGAGATAATATGAATTCAACAATTTATTCTTATGCATCTGATTTATATGATAAAAGTGTAGTAGTTCAAAGTAAAAATAAATTTCATAGAGATGAAAATATAGATAAAGTTTTGACATCTAAAAAATTTGGATTGCCTTTGATGTTGTTAATTTTATGTACTGTTCTTTGGATTACTATAGAAGGTGCCAATGTTCCATCTAGTATGTTATCAAATTTTTTATTTAGTTTCGAACCAAAACTTTATAGCTTTTTAGAAAGTTTAAATGCTCCTATATGGCTAAATGAAATGCTTAGCTTAGGTGTGTATAGAAGTCTAGCTTGGGTAGTATCTGTTATGTTGCCTCCTATGGCAATCTTCTTCCCTTTATTTACCCTTCTTGAAGATTTTGGATATCTTCCTAGAGTGGCATTTAATCTTGATCATATGTTTAAAAAAGCTTGTTGTCATGGTAAGCAATGTCTAACAATGTGTATGGGATTTGGATGTAATGCTGCTGGAGTTATAGGATGTAGAATAATAGATTCTCCAAGAGAAAGATTAATTGCTATACTTACAAACAACTTCGTACCTTGTAATGGTAGATTTCCAACTTTAATAGCTATATCCACTATATTTTTCACATACTTTATACAAGATTCATTCGCAAGTAGTCTGGTTGTATCGCTTTGTATAGCTTTAACAATAGTATTTGGTATTTTAACTACTCTAGTTGTTTCGTATATACTTTCAAAAACTTTATTAAAAGGAGTTCCATCAACTTTTACGCTTGAGCTCCCACCTTATAGAACTCCTAAAATAGGTAGAGTTATATATACATCAATAATAGATAGAACTATATTTGTCCTATCTCGTGCAGTAGTTGTTGCTATTCCTGCTGGATTAATAACTTGGATATTTGCAAATATATATGTAGGAGATTTAAGTATTTTATCACATGTAGCAAACTTTCTAGATCCAATAGCTAAGTTTATAGGTCTTGATGGATTTATACTTCTTGCATTTATACTTGGTTTTCCAGCAAATGAAATTGTAATTCCGATTTTGCTAATGTCTTATTTGGCAACAGGGTCAATGATTGAATTTGATAATTTATCAGCTTTAGGAGAAGTTCTAAAAAATAATGGTTGGACTTACTTAACAGCTATAAATACCATGTTATTTAGCTTGCTACATTGGCCTTGTGCGACTACTCTTTTAACAATAAAAAAAGAAACAGGTAGTAATAAATGGACTTTAGTAGGCTTTTTAATGCCTACTGCAATAGCATTTTTAGTGTGTTTTATATCAACATGTGTTTTCAAACTTTTCGGATTAGCTTAAATAAAAATAGATAGATAAGTATATACTTATCTATCTATTTTTATTTTTCACAACATGCAATTCCTATTATACCCGGTCCTGTGTGGGCACATATACAAGAACTTACATTAACACTTAATATTTCTTTTATTTTAAATTCTTCTTCTATTTTTTCTTTAAAGGATCTTAATTCTCCGAAATTATCTCCACATGTAATTATAACCCTTTTATTACTTAAGTCATCTCCAAAGTATTCTCTTATAGATAATAAAACCTTATTAACAACCTGTTTTTTTCCTCTAACTTGACCTATTGGTTTTACAAGTCCATCTTCAATAGAAAGTATAGGTTTTATATTTAACATATTCCCTATAGTTGCTTTTGCTAAAGAAATCCTTCCACCTTTTTGCAAATAATCAAGTGTGTCTACTGTAAAAAATACTTTTATATTGGATTTTAGTTTCTCTAATTGGTTTATAATCTTTTCAATAGGTTCATTATTACTTATCATTTCAGCTGCTGATAATAAAAAGCATCCACTTCCAATGGATAAACTTTGAGTATCTACAATATATATATTTCCCTTTAAATCATTTTTTGCCATTATTGCACTTTGTAAGGTCCCAGATGCAGCTGATGAACCTCCTATATATAATATATCTTTTCCATCATCTAAGTATTTCTTGAATACCTCAAAAAATTGAATATATGTACATTGAGAAGTTTTAGGCATATTATCACTATTTCTTAACATATTATAAAATTCTTCTTTACTTAAATCTATTCCATCTATATATTCTTTTCCATCAAATATTACTGTTAATGGAACTTCATGTATATCATATTTTTCGATTAGTTCTTTTGGTATATCAGATAAACTATCACATATTAATTTTATATTACTCATGTAAGTCCTCCAAATTCAACACTTATTTTATAACCTAATTTTATAACCTAGTACTAATAATATATCATAATTATTTTTATATTTCTATATTTTTTAGTATATAAAATAAAAAAAGGATCATAATGACCCTTTTTACTTAGCATTTCTTTGCTCTAATTTCTTTTTATCTAAATAGCTAACTGCATTAAGAGCTGCTATTTGTCCTTGTCCTGCTGCTTTTAAATATTGATATGGCTTACCTGCACAATCTCCACAAGCAAAACATCCAGGTATACTAGTTTCCATATTTATATTAACTTTTATATGAACTCCCTCTGTTTCTATTCCTGGAACTAATGCTTTTGGAGATGAACTATCCTTCATGACAAATACTCCATCAACATCTAACTCATGATTTCTTAATTTTAATTTATTAACTAATTTATCCCCTGAAATCTCTAAAGGAAAATCTTTTATAACTTCTATATTATCATTTAATTTAAGTTCATTTTTATGCATAGGAATAAAATAAGTCTTAGATGCTATTTCACTTAAAAAGTTTGCATCCTCTTCAGCTTCATGATTATAACCTATTACAGCAACTTTTTTATCTCTATATAAAGGAGCATCACAAGTAGCGCAATATCCTACCCCTTTGCCTAAGAATTCTTCTTCCCCTTTTATAGGCTTTCCATATTCAACACCTGTTGCTATTACAACTGCGCTAGCTTCGTACATATCATCTCCAGCCATTAGCGCAAAATAATCGCCCATTGCATATATATTGTTTATTTTTGCTTTTGTTATTTCTATATCCATGTCACTTAAATGAGTTTTAAATTTATCTTTTAAATCTTTTCCACTTATATCATAAAATCCTAAATAATTATCTATTGATGGAGCTTTTACTAATTTCGCACTTAAATCATCTGTTCCAAACAATATCACTTTTTTATTTCTTATAGTAGCATTAATAGCAGCTGATGCTCCTGCTGGCCCACTACCAATTATAGCTATATCATATCTCATAATTTTCACCCTCTTTATCTACTTATAAATTTAAATATATGTAAGTTAGGGTGCTAATATAACTTAGCACCCTAATAAAAGTTAATTAACATTTATACATTTAGTTCTTATAAATGAGCCTCTACTTTTGATTTTAAGCTTTCTTTTGGCATAAAACCAACTAATTTATCAACAACTTTACCATCTTTAAATATCATCATAGTTGGCACTGTTGATATTCCAAATTTTTGAGCTAATTCTAGACTTTCATCTATGTCAACTTTAACAAATTTAGCATCGCTTACCTCTTCTGATACACTTTCAAATACTGGTGCTAGCATTTTGCAAGGTCCACACCAAGTTGCAAAGAAATCAACAACTACAACTCCTTTATCTTCTTCTACTGCCCCTCTAAAGTTTCCTGTATTTACTATTTTAGCCATAATACTTTCCTCCTAATTTATATTAATTTAAACTCTTTATTATATTATATAATTCAAATTACTTTTATTCTGTAACTTTATCACATTCTATAAAAAGTATATAATTTGTATACTTTTATTATACCCATGCAATATATTTCAAATCAATTATTTTTTAGCTTCTTAGGTATATATATATCAAATTTAGTTCCTTCATTTAGCTTTGATTCTACCTTTATATTTCCTTTTAAAGTCTTTACAACCATACTTGCAATACTAAGTCCTATACCAGATCCATCAATATCCTTATCTCTGACATTTTCACTTCTAAAGAATCTATCAAATATTAATCCTATTTCATTTTCACTTATACCTATTCCTGTATCCTCTATACTTATAATGAAGTTGTTATCTTTTTCATTTAAAATAATTTTTATATTGTCACCTTCATTTGTATATTTAAATGCATTATCTATGAATATAACTATAAGCTGTCTTAGTTTATTCTTATCTGTGGTAATTTTATTTGTCTTGTTTTCAAATTTATAATCAAATGTTTTATTTTGAATATCAGCTATTTCTATATAATCACTAGATATACTCTCTATAAATTCTATTATATTAAATTCTTCTATATTTAATTTTGATATACTCTCTTCTTTTGTTAAGTGTAGTAAATCATTTACCATCTTTTTCAATCGTCTATTTTCTCTCATAGCATCTGCTATAGTTTCAACTTCATCACTTATAGAATTTTGAGGATGCTTTAACATACTCTCTAATTTTGAAGCTATTACAGCTATTGGAGTTCTAAGTTCATGCGATGCATCTTGGATGAATTTAACTTGATTATTCCATGTTCTTTCAATAGGGACTAAAGCTTTTTTTGTTAGATATAGTGCTATAAAATATGTAATAATCATTGCAAATATTGCTCCTACAAAAAATATGATTAAGAGCTTATTCAATAATCCCATTTCCGAATCTATGTTTCTTATTATTTGTATTGTATACCCTGAGATGTTAAATTTCAGTTCTCTAAATGTATATCCATTATATTTATAAGTATTAAATCCTAAGTTCTCACTATTATTATATGGAATATTATCTTTAAAGTACCCATTAGGAGTAAAATACTTAACTTGATTATCTTTGTATATATATACAATATTTTTAGGGTCTAATAGTTTTGGAATTTCATATAAATGATTTCTATTAAGTTGTACATTTATATATTCAAGTTCATCTTTTAAGTGATTATCTACATTTTTATATGTCTGGGCTTTGAAATATCCATATATGCATAAAGAAAATATAATTAAAAAACTACTAACAACAACCAAATTTATTTTTATAAGATTTTTTTTAGTACTTTTTATTACATCATTGTTTATCATCAAACATATACCCCACTCTTCTTTTTGTAACAATATATTTATGATATCCATATGTACTTAATTTTTTTCTTATATTGCTTATATATACTTCTACAATATCTATTGTAGAATCACTATCTAGTCCCCATATTCTATCAAATATTTGCTCTTTTAATAAAATTGTTCCTTTATTTAAAAGTAAATATTCTAAAAGATTAAATTGTTTATTTGCAAGTTCAATTTCATTTCCCTCTATAGTAACCTTTTTTTTATTTAAATCAAGTTTTAAATCTTTAAATTCAAGTGTATTTTTATTGTCTAATTTACCTTTTGTTCTTAACATTGCATATATTCTAGCAACTAATTCTTCCATATAAAATGGTTTTGTCAAATAATCATTAGCGCCTATCATAAATGCCTTAACTTTATCATCCACACTTTCTTTAGCAGTTAAGATTAAAACTAAAATATCTTCATTAGTTTTTCTTATACCTTCTAAAATTTGTATTCCGTCCATTCCTGGAAGCATTAAATCTAAAACAACCAAATCATATATATTCTGCTTTATTAAATAATAAGCTTCTTCTCCATTACTTGTACTTTCAACTTGAAAGTGTTTTTCTAGTTCTTTTACTATACTATCTAATAATTTTGTGTTATCTTCAACTACAAGGATTTTCATTTGTACTCCTCCTTTAAATATCTATATATTATTTTATAATAAATTATATATTTTACCAATTATAATATATAATAAAAAGAAGATAATCCAAGATTATCTTCTTTTTATTATTCTATGAATTTTGATAAATTTTCATTTGTTAATTCAATTACTTCCTTGTGTATAAGATTTAGTTCATGGAGTTCTCCATTTTTTATACTATAAACTTTTTCAGCTATTTTATCTATTAAATAAAATAACTCTTCACAATCTTTATCACTTAAATTCTCTATTTTTTCATTTATATTAATAGGTATATTTAAATCATCACTTTCAATTCCATATTTTTCTTTATTATCAATATCTTCTATCATAGCCATGACTATAGTAATAATATCATTTATACTAAATATAGAACTCTTCATTGTAAAAATCTCCTTTGATTATAATAATATTAAGTCCTTACAGTTTGTTTGGTTATACCAATTACAATTTCCGCATATATCCTGTAATATCTCTTCATTTATATTATTATATATCAAATCCATTATTTCGTCATATTTATATTCACCACAGTCTATGTTAAAATAATCCATTACTTTTTTATCCATAGTCATTACTTTTTCATTAGTACTACATAATTTCTCATCAGTGTTATTAGGGCACTTAGAACATAAATTATCTAGTCCATATATAATTTTTATAGTTTGATTTTTATCATTTTTTAAAATCTCGATAGTTCTTCTCATATTTTCAACAAATTCTTTACTATATCCTTTTCCTACAAAAGCTTTCATACATAAAAAATGATGTGGTCTTATCTCTAACATACAAATACCTCTTTTTTAAGTCTCTTTTTAACAGTTATTCCTATAGTTGTTGCTAATGCGATCTTAATAAAATCTACAAATATAAACGGCGCTACACATACCATAAACCCTTCTTTAAATCCTACTCCTGATACTATAGAATACCAAGCTGTGCCTATTTCATAATTTATGGCTAAGGATAAAATCATAACTAATACTATATAAATAGTTTTATTATACTTTTCACTTATATATCCTATTATTAGTGACATTATAGGAAAAGCCATTATAAAGCCTCCAGTGTATCCAAATATAATACCTATACCTCCACTCATTTGTGCAAATACAGGAATACCTATAGCTCCTAATAAAACATAGATTAACATTGATATAAAACCTCTTTTAGACCCTAATATAATTCCACTTATAGCTACTGCAAATACTTGCATTGTTAATGGAACTGTTGAAAAAGGAATAGGAATAGCTATTTGAGCTAGTATAGCAGTTATACTTGCAAATATCGCACAGATTATTAAATCTTTAGTATTTAAATTCATATTATCTCCTTTAGTTAACTTCATTATTTTTTAAGTTTACAATTTAAGTTTAATCAATAAACGGTACATATGTCAACTTATTTTTAATATTGGTTAACATAAAAAGCTATTTTAAATAAAACATCATTTAATTAATGAGTTTATTTAAAATAGCTTTAAATTTTTTATTTAGCAAATAATTGTAATAAAACTCCTGCTGCGACTGCAGAACCTATAACTCCTGCAACATTTGGCCCCATAGCATGCATAAGTAAGAAGTTTGATGGATTTTCTTCTTGTCCAACCTTCTGAACGACTCTTGCTGCCATTGGAACTGCTGAAACTCCTGCTGCACCTATCATTGGGTTTACTTTTCCTTTTGTAACCTTATACATTATTTTACCAAATAGAACCCCTGCTGCTGTCCCAACTGAAAATGCTACAAGTCCCATAGCTGTTATTCCTAATGTTTGAGGTGTTAAGAAAGTTTTAGCATTAGCTGTTGCTCCTACTGTTAATCCAAGTATTATAGTTATTATATATAATAATGGTCCTGTAGCTGTTTCAACTAACTTTGGAACTACACCACTTTCTTTTATTAAGTTTCCAAACATAAGCATTCCTATAAGTGGAGCTGCTGAAGGTAGTAATCCTATAACTAAAATCATTATTACTATTGGGAATACTATTTTTTCTGTTTTAGATACAGGTCTTAGTTGCTCCATTTTTACCATACGTTCTTCTTTTGTAGTTAATGCCCTAATTATAGGCGGTTGTATAACTGGAACTAATGCCATATAAGAATAAGCTGCTAGTGCAATTGTTCCTAATAAATGTGGTGCTAGTTTTCCAGTTAAATATATTGCTGTAGGTCCATCTGCTCCACCTATTATTCCAATAGATGCTGCCTCTGGTCCAGTAAATGATAAAATTATTGCTCCCATAAATGCAAAGAATACTCCAAATTGAGCTGCTGCTCCTAATAAAAGAGTTTTAGGATTTGCAATTATAGGCCCAAAATCCGTACTTGCTCCTATACATAAAAATATTAGTGGAGGATAAATTCCAAGTTTGGTTCCTTGATATAAATAATATAATAAACCTCCATTTTCAGAATCTGTAGCTGCTTTCATCAAGTCAACTCCAGGCATGTTAGCAAGTAACATACCTATAGAAATAGGTATTAAAAGATATGGTTCATATCCTTTAGCTATAGCTAAATATAAAAATACACATGCTATTAAAATCATTATTATTTGTCTGTAATCTACCATTGCAAACCCCGTGTTTGCAAAAAAAGTTTGTAACATTTCTAACACAGTAACGCCCCCTATTTATTCGATTATCCTATTTGTACTAAGCTATCTCCAAGGTTTACATTTTGACCTTTTTCAATATCAACAGAAATAACTGTTCCATCTGTTGGAGCTACTATTTCATTTTCCATTTTCATAGCTTCAAGAATTGTTATTACTTGACCTTTTTTAACTTGATCCCCATTTTTCACCATTATATTTACTATTGTCCCTGGCATTGGTGCTTCTACTGATTCTCCTGAACTATTTTGTGTAGTTGCAACCTCTTTTTTAGGTTGTTGTTCTGCCTTTTTAAATGTAGGCTCTGGATTTTGCCCTTTTTGTACTTCTTCTATTTCAACTTCGTAAACTTTCCCATTTAATTTTATATGATATGTCTTTGCGCTCATCTTTTATCTCCCCTTAATCAAATTTATTTAATAAATTATTTTATTCTAGTTATTCTTTTTACATGAAGATTAGGATCTATTTTTCCTTCTCCTGCCATTATAGATGCTGCAAGTGCAACTACTATTTTGTCTTCTTCATCGTCTTCTTCAAAGTTTGCATTTGTTATTTCTAAGTTTTTATTTATTAATTTCTCTTTAACTTGTGGCTTTGTTTTAAAAATATATTTAAATGAAGCCAGTACAAGAGATATTAATATTAAAGTTAAAAATACTATAGCCATACTAGATATAGTTATATTAATGGCTTCCATTATACTTATCTCATTACCAAACATTAATTATCACCCATTTTCTACATAGTTACTGTTATATAGTGAATTTTATTTTCTTCACTTGATTCGTCTTTCTTTTCTGGATTGTATTTATTTTCTAAAAATTTCGGTGCTACTTGTGGAAATAATGCATATGTTATTACATCTTCATCACACTTAGCTAATACTCCAGCTTCCAACTTTATTTTTTCAAACTCAGGCTCTAGAAGATCTGCGGGTCTTACTGTAACTACTTCCTCATCCCCTATTATTTTCTTTTTAACTTCTTCATCTATAGGTGCTGGAGCTTTTCCATATTGTCCTTTAACATAATCTTTTATTTCTTTTGGTACTAGCTTATATCTTTCTCCTGTTAATACATTAAATAAAGCTTGAGTTCCAACCATCTGACTCATAGGTGTAACTAGTGGTGGATATCCAAGATCAGCTCTAACCCTAGGAACTTCCTTTAAAACATCTTCATATTTTTCAGTTGCATTTTGTTGCTTTAATTGAGATAGCAAATTAGATAACATACCACCTGGAACTTTATAATTTAAAGTTTGCGGCTCCGTTAGTAATACCTTAGGATTCAAAGTACCGTTTTCCATATACTTATCTCTTATTGGCTTAAAATATTCTGCAACCTCTAGTAACGCATCCATATTTAGCCCTGGATTTCTCTCCATTTCACTAAATGTAACTGCTAAAGACTCAGTAGGTGGTTGAGATGTTCCTCCTGAAAAAGGTGATATTGCCGTATCTATTATATCTATCCCAGCTTCAACGGCTTTCATGTATATCATATCTGCTATACCACTTGTACAATGAGTATGAAGCTCTATAGGTAACTTGCTTATTGATTTCATCTTCTTTACTAAATCATAAGCATTGTATGGTGTTAAAACTCCAGCCATATCCTTTATACATATAGAATCTGCTCCCATAGACTCCATTGTCTTTAATAACTCTAAATAATATTCAGTGGTATGCACATCACTTGTTGTGTAAGATATTGCACACTGGCAGTGTCCACCATATTTTTTTATAGCTTTCATAGATGCATCTATATTTCTAACATCATTTAAAGCATCAAATACTCTAATTATATCTATACCATTTTCAATAGAAAGTTTAATAAATTTATCAACTAAATCATCTGCATAGTTTCTATATCCTAAAAGGTTTTGACCTCTTAAAAGCATTTGTAATTTTGTATTTTTTACTCTTTTTCTTATCTCTCTTAATCTCTCCCAAGGATCTTCATTTAGAAAACGTATGCATGCATCAAATGTTGCGCCCCCCCATACTTCCATAGAATGATATCCTACCTTATCCATAGTTTCTAGTATAGGTATTATTTCTTCTGTAGTTAACCTTGTAGCAATTAAAGACTGATGCCCATCTCTTAATGCTGTTTCAGTTATTTTTAACTGATTCACTATATCCTCACACTCCTAAATTTTAAATATATATACCCAATATAATGTTTTCCTTGTTTATATTATATAATGTTTTTTTTAATTTCTAAAGTGTTTTTAATTATTTTTTATATTTTGTTAGTATATTTTTTTATTAGGTATTTTTTTATTAGGTATTTATTATAATTTAATTATTTTAATATAGTGGCAAACTATTTTAATCAATCAATTTTTTTCAAATTTTTCGTCTATTGTTGTCGTTTTATATCTTTTTTTGTGTTCAATATTATTATTTATTAAATTAGCTAAATATAAAAAATAGTGTATTAAATACACTATTTTTTATACTCCATTATATTAATTAACTTACTGTACCTATCTCATCAAGAGGAAATAATCTTAAGTTTACTTTTCCTACTATGTCACTTTCACTTATAACTCCTACTTCTGAATCCCTACTATCCTTACTAACTACTCGATTATCTCCCATAGCAAAGTAATAACCTTTAGGTATAACCATATCAATATATCCATCTGTATATGAATCATTTATATATGGCTCATTACTTAATTGATCATTTATATATACATCTCCATTTTTTATAACTATATGATCTCCCGGTACACCTATAATTCTTTTTATTAAACTTTTATTAACACCATTTATATCTTTCAATTCACTTCTAAATACTACAATATCACCTCTATTAGGATGATTATTTTTGTAAGCAATTTTATTTATTATTAAATAATCCTTAGTATTTAATGTAGGATACATAGATTCTCCACTAACTACAGTAGGTACTATAAAATAGGTTACTATCAATCCCATAATAACAGCTAATGTTGTTACTTTTCCCCATTCAATAGTTTTACTAATTATTTTACTCTTCAATATATTCCCCTCCATATAATTCTTTATATACTTAGGGTTCTATTTTTTAATTTTATGTCCTTTGCTTTTTTTTATGTTTCGTATACTAACTTTTAGCATAAAAAAACCTAAGATAACAATTTATTATCTTAGGTTACATGTAAATTCATTTTATTAAATAATAGGATTAATCATTCTATCTTTTAGTACTTTTTTCGATTTTTCATAATAAGTATGATACTTTTCTCTTGGATAATCATTAAATTTAGAAAGTTCTCCCTTTACACCAAATTTTCTAAAAGGTATTAGCTTAAACTTAGTATAAGAATTTAAATTTTCTATAAAGTTCAATTCTTTATTAAATGTAACTTCATCATCATTTATATTTTCAATTAGTACAGTCCTTATTTCATATAACTTGCCATAGTTAGAACATTTTTTTATATTTTTTAAAATTCTATCTATATTTACTCCCGTTACTTTTTTATGAGTATACTCATCAAAAGCTTTTAAATCTATCATAAATCCATCTACACATGTTAAAAGTTTTTCCATGTCCTCATCTTCAATGTTCCCATTTGTATCTAAAAATACATCTAAATTGGTATTTTCATGAATAATATTTGTAAATGATTTTATAAATTCAGTATATAGACTACATTCACCACCTGAAAAAGTTACTCCATCTATAAAATTTTTATACTTAATAATATAGTTAAAAAGTTCTTTAGGTGTGTAATAAGTTATTTTAGGAGATGAGTAGTTTTCACATATTCCTATGCACTCATCACAATTTATGCAAATATCATTATTATAGGTTATTTTTTTATTAATTTCATCAAATTTAAGAGCTCCTACTTTGCATACATTTATACATTTTTTACAACTTAAACATATATTTTGAGTCTCCGGATTATGACAATATATACATTTCATATTACATCCTTGAAAAAATATACTTATTCTTGAACCTGGTCCATCTATAAAACTCATATTTATAATTTTATTAATAGGAGCTTTCATTATATATTTCTTACCTTTCTTTCTTCAATTCCATTTTTCATAGTTAATGCCCCTAGAACTACAGAATCTTCTCTTAAACGCTCTCCATCATTAAACTTTTTCACATCACTTTTTTTAACTAAATAACCAGTTATTCTTACAAATTCAGAAGAATCGCTATTAATAGATAAAACTCTTATTCCACTATCTATAGCACCTTTTACAACCTTTAACATTCCATCTATATTATTTTTTGCAGTTTCGTCAAATAAGTAAATATCACTACATCCTGTGTTAAAATACTTATGAAGTCTACTTGATAAATTTATATTATCAAATATACTTGGCTCACATCCATATTTAATTCTAACTGCAGGGGTAGTATCAATATCTGATTCTAATCCTCCTTGTGCATGAACCCCATGTTCTCCATTTGTTCCCCCACAATATACAGCTTCTTCACTTTTTACTAGTTTTGCAAAAACCTTACAAATTTCTTCTGCTATATCGTTTGCATGTTCATCATGACCCATTTGTTTGCCTGTAAATATTTCAACACATTCAAATGTTCCATATATCCCTAACATAGAAGTGAACTTATTTAGGTCAATTAATCCTTCTTTTGCTAAAAATGAACTTTCAAAAAACTTAACATCTTCTACTAAATATTTTATTCTTGCATTAGTAAGCTCTCCCAATGCCTTTACCGCTTTTGGTAACTGATTGTTTATAAACTCATCATAGCTTTCACTTTCTTGTGCTAATGCTTTTAAGTTAAGTCTTGTTAGTGTATGTGCTCCTCCACCTATCCTTAAAGAGTTATAACAACTAACTACTCCATAATCTTCCCCTAAATCTGATGTCATTAATTTATGATTTACAAAATATGGTTTTATATTTTCAAGGGCAGATTCTATACCATATTTTATAAGGTCATCTGGTGTTTCTTCACTACATTTTAAAGTAACATTAGGTATTGTTTTTCTAAGCTCTCTTTCAATTTGAATAACTAATCTTCCTACTTTCGTATCCTTTGGACCTATATTCATGTGAACAAATGCATCAGGTAAATTTCTATCTATATTTATAAGTAGCATTTTTATAAGATTATATGCTTCTTTTTCACTTACAGTATTCATAAATGGCTCAAGAACATCATCAACTTGACCTACATAAACTGGATATCCTGTAATAGAAGGCACATATCTATATAATATCATTAAAGCATTTACTGCTTCATATAAATCTTTAGGTGGCTCAATATCTAAATATTCACTACCTTGCTTCATAAATTTAACATAATCAGGTAAAACGTATCTAGGTCTATAAGGTCTAGTACCTTCGTTCATATCACATAATATTTTTTTATCTAAATATAATTTTGTTTCATCACTTATTTTTAAAGGAGGTAAGGAATCCTCCGCTACCCTAGCCATATTTGCTCTTTTTTCATGATATTGCATATCCATAGAATGCAATATTTGTTCTATACTGTTCATCATTAAACCCCCATTATTGTATATTTGTTATAACAATTCTATCACACTAATAAACTTTTGTTAATATAGTAAACAATTATTTAGCAATGATTTAAATATAAAAAAACTGATTCATATAAATTACTAGGAATATTCCTATTTTCTTATATAAATCAGTTTTTATGTTTATTAATATCCTATATATAATCCTATTGTCAAAAATGCTATACAGGCTAAAATTATCATTCCAAACAACGGAGCTATAAATCTAACCCATTTAGACCAAGGTACTCTCGCAAAAGCTAATGCACCCATTAATACTCCAGATGTAGGTGTTATTAAATTTATAAGCCCAGTTCCAAATTGATATGCTGTTACTATTAACTGGCTAGACACTCCTACTAAATCTGAAAGTGGCGATAATACTGGTATTGTAAGTGATGCTAAACCTGAAGATGATGGTATTAAAAATGCCATAAAAGACTCTAATGCAAAAGATAAATTGATAAATATAAACTTAGGTAATTTACTTAATGCATCTGCCGAATAATTTAGCAAGGTATCAATTATATGACCATTTTGAGCTACTATTACTATCCCACGAGCAAGAGCAATGGCAAGCGCTGCTGATACTAAGTCTGAAGCTCCTGACAAAAACGCATCTACAATTTCATTTTGTTTAAGTCCTCCAAAAAGACCTGAAAATACCCCTATCATAGAAAATATCATAGCTATTTCAGGTATATACCAGTTCATTTTTAAAACTCCATAAACCATTATTCCCATACCACATATAAATATAGTTAACACAATTCCCTCTTTTAAAGTGAATGGTTTTATATTTGATTCATCCATTATAAAATGTTTCTTATTAGCTTGATCTAGTTCATAAACTATAGATTCTTTAGGATCCCTCTTTATTTTTCTGGCATACATCATTACAAAGGATATAGATATAGATAATATAACTATAAAAATAATAGTTCTATATCCAATTCCAGATCCAGGAGCTATATTAGATAATGCCTGAGCTATTCCTACTGAAAATGGATTTATAGTAGATGCTAAAACTCCTGATCCAGAACCTAAGAAAACCGTACTAATAGCCGTTAGTGTATCATAACCTAAATTAGTCATTAAAGGTATAAATATCATATAAAAAGGAAGTGTTTCTTCATTCATCCCAAATGTAGATCCACCTAGTCCAAATAATATCATAGATACAGGAATTATAAGAACCTCTAAACCATTTAATTTTTTAACTGTATGATTTATTCCTGATTCTATAGCCCCTGTTTTATTTACAATTCCAAATGCTCCTCCTACTAATAATACAAATCCAACTACTTCAGCTGCATCTATAAAACCATCTATAGGTGCTAGAAATATATCCTTTATTCCTTGTGGATTTGCTGCTACTTTATGATATGTCCCAGGTTTTACAACCATTCTTCCATCAATTTTAACCCTTTGAAATTCTCCACTTGGTATAATCCAAGTAAGTACCGCAATTACCACTATAAGTAAAAATATTATAGTGAATGTATGAGGTATTGTTAGCTTTTTCTTTAGTTTGCCCATTTCAATTCTCCTATATTGTTTTTTCATGTAGAATTATATCATAATTTGTATATTTATTAGTTATATCTATAAATTTTAGTAATTATTTAAATTTTCATTAAAAAAGACACCTATGTGTCTTTATTTTTTTATTTTAAACCTATTTATTAATATATATGTAAAAAAAACTAAAATTCCTATAACAATTACAATTAAAGAATATTGCTTTAATATATATGTTATTAAATGTAGCTTATCTCCTAATAAATACCCTGCATATATTAAAATTGTATTCCATATCCCGATTCCAATAGTTGAATACACAATAAAAGCTATTAAATTCATTTTTATTACTCCAGCAACTATAGATATAAATGTCCTTGCAACTGGTACTAATCTAGATAACATAGTGGATACTTTATCATACTTACTAATCCATCTATATGATGATTTTATAGACTTTTTAGTACTTGGAAACTTTTTTCCTATCATATCTATAAATGGTTTTCCAAATTTAAATCCCAAATAATAATTTATTATAGATCCTATAACCCCGCCTAATATAGATGTAAGTAACACTTGAATTAAATTCATATCATATTCAAATGTAAATATACCTACTAATGGTAATACTAACTCACTCGGTAGTGGAAAATTTGCATATTCAAGAGCTACAACTAAAAAAATACTTATTAACCCATAATTTATCATAAACTGTTCTATCAATAACTTTAAATCCAAACTTACACCTCTTTTATATTAAATTAAAACCACTACTGTGTTTTAAACAGTACTGTACTTTATTATAATATCATATACATTATATATCTATCAACATTGTTATACATTTTGTACTTTATTTTTTATTGTTAATTCTATTTTTATTTTTATTTTGATATTTTTTTGTATTTTATGGATATTTTTCTCATATATTGTATTTAGTAATATTTTGAAATTTCTCATTATTAGTTGTACAATTTAAGTATAAGTCATTAAATTAATGAACTTTTTTGGGGGGTATATATGTCTATAGTTATTTTAATATTATTCGCTTTATTTTTAATTTATTTTTTATCAATAATTTGTTTAAGATATAGCTATATTTCTAACTTGGCTATAAAAAACAAATTAGATTTTAGTTCTTTTCATATAAGAAAAAATATACTTAACTACGATAATAACTTCAATAAAATAACAGGTCAGATAGCACTTTCTTTATTCAAAATGTACAATAGGTGTTAATAAAAATATAAAGCGTTAATTTCATTAACGCTTTATATTTTTTATAAGGTATCTATATATGCTTCTAAGTCACTTTTTAGTTTATCAATTTCATATTCTTTTATATATATTTCTTTTGAATTTGCAAAAATTTCTTCATTTACCTTTATAATCTCATTGCTAGCTTTATTATAATTTTCAACTAAATTGCTTTGAATATCAAATTTTATATTTTCTTTAAAATTAGCGATATCATTTATTATATCTTTACTTAATTTCTCTTGCTTTAACTTATCATATATAATTTTTCCTATACCACCAGTTAATGTTCCCGCTAATAATAAAGGTGGACAATAAGTTAACATAGCAGTTCCTATAGTTATACTTTGTGCCGAAGTTCCAAGTGCTGCAGCATACATTGCCACTGCGCTTCCTGATGTTGCTCCTAATATTGCTCCTGTACCTATTGTAGCTAACATTTCATTAACATTTATTTGATCTTTCGTTAAGTTTACTCTAGGTATATCTATATCACAATTTATATAGCTTATTTGTTGTGAATACATTTCTATATTTTTATCTATAATACTATTAACTTCTTTTATACAATCATCCCATTCTTTAAAAAACAATTCATCTAATTCTATCTTTTTATCATTTATTATTCTATTTATATATTCATCATTAATATAATCATTTACAATATCTATATTTTTATTTATTCTACTAATTTCATCTTCTAAAAATACTTTATTTAGCCATTCATTTATCTCAAACTCTATTTTAGATGATATATAATCATATTTATTTTTCAATAAATTTTTATGGTTTACAAGTTCATTTTCTATCATTTCTAATGATTTTAGATATTCATAATGATATATTTTTTCCTTATGTTTAAGAGCATCTAATGAAGATGCAATACTATTACTTTTAACTTTTCCATGGTTTATAGAAGTATTTTTTATAAAATCAATAAGCTGTTCAAAATTTTTACTTAATTCATCAGGATAATCAACTATTATATCATTGTTTTTTGCTATTGCATTTGTTCCTATAATACTTTGAAACTGCAAATATGACGATACTAGAAAAAACTTTTCTATATATATTCCATACTCATCTTCTACATAATCAATTAGTTCACTGTAATCACAAGATAAAAGATCAGCTTTATTTAGTATGCCAATTATAGGTTTTCCATATGATGTCAATATATCTAATGAATGTTTAATATCTAGCTGACCAATATGTGTTGAGTCAAATACAAATAAGATAATATCTGATTTTTGTACAAAATCCATAGTTTTAGTTTCATTATCTTTAGTTATACTTTTTAGACCAGGGGTATCTACTAATACTATATTTTTTAAAATATCAGAATCTAATCCTATATTTATGCACTCATCTTCTATTTCAGAGTAACATTCTTCACTATACTTAATATTTAATATACTCGAAGTAGCCTCTAGTACGTCTACTTCAGATACTTCATTTTGTATTATTGAATTTACTAATGTAGATTTTCCTGATTTTACTTCTCCTATAATAGCTATTTTTAATGGTTGATCTGGCTGTTTGAAAAGTTTATCTAAACTATCCATTGTTTCAATTAAATTCTTTTTTACTATTTTTTTAAAAGGTATATTAATTTCATTAGATAAACATCGTCTAATTGGAGACTCAATAAATTTATACTTTGTATTTTCTATATAATTTTCTAAACTACTCATTTTTATCCCCCCATATAACTACATTATCATAGATATTGTTTATAAATTGCATATGTTCTTTTACTACTTCAATATCTGTGTATCTATTTCTAAAAGATTTCTCAATATCATATATTTTATTTTTTTCTATTATTTCCAAAACTTTTGATACTTCACTTATAGTTTCATTTTTTAAACTTTCTATAAATCTATTTATATTAAATTTATAATTGTTAGTTAAAGATTTGTTTTGTAATATATTTAAATATAAATCTTTTTTTTCACTAATTTTCTTATAATCATCTATTAAAACCTTTAATTTTATAATTTCTTTAAACCTACATATGCTAACATTAAAATTTATTTCAAAATCAAAATCTTGGTTTATCTTTTTATTAATTATATTTTCTAATTGTCTTATTTCAACATTAATATCATTTTTAATTAAATTTTCAAAAGAAATATAAATTTTTACATATTCTAGTGTATAGATTTTCACTAAGTCTAACTTTTCTTTTATATTGTTTTTATTTTTATTTAATTTATAAATTTCAAAATACAAATCTCTTTTATACTCATTTATATATTCAATTATTTTTTTACTCATTAGTTTCAAACCCTGTTGTTTTGATTTTATCTGTATTTTTTCTGATTTTTTCTTAAAATTAATTTCTATACTATTTTCTAAAGATTTTATATTGCTAATATCTATAAGATTAGTATCATTGTTTAATATTCCATTTATAGCATTTCTTGCTGATATCATTACAATATCCTTAAAGTTTTGTTCATACAATAAATCTACTTTTTCTATAATTTTTTGTTTATCCTTGGTTTTATTTTTTATAGTATCTATTTTATTTACAACACAAATTATATTATCCTTATTCTTTTCTATACTATAATTGTGTTTTAATTCTTCTAATAATTCATAACTAGACTTTGAAATTACATTCTGACTATCTAAAATCCAAATAATGCCATCAGCATGATTATAATAATCCAACATCCTTGAATTTGTATTTTCTAATAAGCTTTGATTCAATCCTGGGGTATCTACAATTACAAAATCATTAAGTATACCCTTCTTATCTATAAAATATCTAACTTCACATATATTAGACTTATAAATATACATATCTTCTAAAATTTTTTTGTAATTTTTTAATTCTTCTATATTAATCTTTTCTTTATTTTTATATTTTTCAAGTTCGTATCTAATTTTATTTTTTGAATTTCTGAATTTTATTTCTTCATTCTTTATAATATCTTTTCCCTCTTCATAGTCATAGACTCTTGAAATTTTATTATCATAAATAATCTCAATCCTTTTATTTTCCCCGTAAACTAATGAATCTAATTTCCATGTATTTGGAATATCCCTAACTTCTAGAAAATGCTCCTTTATTAATGAGTTTATAAGAGATGTTTTTCCATATTTTCCTGGACCCATTATAAATAATAAAAATGGTTTTTTTAGATCTTCAATACTTTTTTTTATAATATCTATTTCATTTTTTACTTTTAAAATAAGTATATTGATTTCACTTTTTTCATCAAATACATTTAACTTTAGCTTATTTAAGTTTTTATTTACTTCTTCTACAGTGTATAATGCTTTTTTATATAAATTATTTCGATCAAAACCCATGATATTACCAATCCTTAATTTTTTAATTTAATACAATATAATTATATTCTTTTATAAAAGTATTATGAGATATAAATAAAAAACGTAGATATAATTATATCTACGTTTTTTATTTATATATTAAGTTAGTAAAAATGCTTTAATTGCTTTAATCTACTTGGGTGTCTTAATTTTCTTATAGCTTTAGCTTCTATTTGTCTTATTCTTTCTCTTGTAACTCCAAATACTCTTCCTATTTCCTCTAAAGTTTTTGGAATATCATCATCTAAACCAAACCTCATTCTCAATACTTTTTGTTCTTGTTCACTTAATCCTGTTAATAGCTCTTCTATCTTTTCTCTTAAGTTATGTTGTTCAACTTCATGCATTACAACATCCCCAAAATATGCATCTGAAGGTATAAATTCAACTAAGCTACTATCTTCATCTTCTTTTATAGGTGTATCTAATGAAATTATATTTTTATCTCTCTTTAGTAAATCTATAACTTTTTCAACTTCTATATCACAAGCCATAGCTAATTCATCTATACTGGGTTCTCTTTGAAGCTCTAGTGAAAGTTCTTGTTTCTTTCTTTTAACAAAATTAATTCTTTGGTGAAGATGTACTGGTATTCTAATAGTATTTTCACAGTCATCTATATATCTAGTTATACTTTGTTTTATCCACCATGTAGCATAAGTACTAAATTTGTATCCTTTTTTATAATCATATTTTTCTACAGCCTTTATAAGTCCAATATTTCCAGCTTGAATTAAATCTAGCATATCGATATTTTCTTTTCTATATTTTTTAGCAATACTAACAACTAATCTGTAATTCGCATTGATAAATTCCTCTTTAGCCCCTATAAATGATTCATCTATCTTTTTTGCAAGTTCTATTTCTTCTACTGCAGACAACATTTTATATTCTTCTATTTCTTTTAAATACATTTTCATTGCATTTGATGAATTAGATGAATCACTATAAATATAATTTTCGTAAGTGTGTTCTCTTTTAGCCCCCATAATCTACCCCTTCTATCTCTAATAATTTGTTAATCAGTCTTAAAAAGTATCTGTAGTTTTTTCTATATGTTAATACTATGTATTCATGTAAAAAAAAAGACTTTTTAATTGTCAACAAATTCCTATATTTATTATTCTACATCCATATATTAAAATCCTTGATTTTTTTTGATTTTTTTTATTTTTAACGAATTTTCTTTCTAAAAGAACAAAAGACTGCACAATGTGCAGTCTTTTATCCTCGAACGACAAAGTTAAATCCCTATTAATAAATCCTATAATACGCTTGCCCCTATATTAACGGTAAAATATTAATGAGATTATAACAGATTTATAATACCATTAATAAAAGGGGTTAGTCAAGCTAAACCCCTTTTATTAATGGTATTATAAACTTTTAAAATTTACTTGTGATTGTGGTCACATCCACAACTTCCACCGCAACATTCATGTTCATCATCATGGTCATGTCCACATCCACATTCATGACTTTTTTCATGTTCTTTAACTTGTTCTTCCATTTCAAAGAATTCTTTTACCATTACATCGTACTCTGGTAAAGCTTCCTCTGTATCATATTCTTCTCCAGTCCAATTAGCATACATCATTTCATTTCCATTAGTTAAAACTGCTCTTCCTGCTAATGTTATATTATCTACGTCTTCTAAGAAGTCAACTGCCTCTTGTGCTACTTCTCCTTGTAATGGAGTTTCTTCATCTAAACATTTTATTATCATAACAGGAGCATAGTAATCTTCACTATCTTTAACATTGACCATTATATCTATAACGCCTTCTGCACCTTCTTCAAATTCAGATAATGCTACGTCTGTATCTATCATCTCTTGTGGAACATATAAATCTTCCATTAAGTATTTTATAACTCTATCTTTTACTAATTCTTTTGACATAATATTTCTCCTTTCATCTTTTGCCAATATTGCCTTTTTATAGTATACCATATTTTTTACATTTTAAATAATATAACTATAGAATTTAGCTTATTTACTTATATTTTAGTATTAATTAAAGATATACCCATCTATATATTTTTTACTCTTTATATAATAAATATACTCTATATTATTACAAATTTGTTATTTATATATAGTATTTACATAACTTTACATTAGAAAATCATTGTTTCATATGTTATGATTATATCTATCCAAGGGGTAACCACATCCCCTAGGTTACAAATTAGTAACATTTTCAGAATTTTTATAATCAATTAAAAGAGGTGACTTATGAATAAAAGATTAAAAACATTATTATCATTAGGTGTAGTATCTATTTTAAGTGCATGTGCTACATTCCCAGTAAATGCTGCTTCAAACGAAACTGTAAGTAAAAAAGTTTACTGTAATGAAAGCGGATATAAAGAATATATATATGTAAACGTAAATGGAAAAGATTGTTTTACTCAAGTAAAACCTATGTATTCATTAATAAAAGATTTAGTAAATAATAAATCTAACTGCTTTAATGAAAAAATCCATAAAGAAGATACAATTGTAAATAAACCTTCAAATAAACCAGTAGATAGTTCAAATACAAATTCTAAGCCAGAAGTGACACCTGAAACTCCTTCTACTGAGAATAAACCATCTACTCCTAATACAAATAAGCCTGATTCTAATACAAACAGTAAACCAGAATCAAAGCCTGAAACTCCTTCTACTGAGAATAAACCATCTACTCCATCTGGAAACTTTGCAAATTTCCAAAAAGAAGTTTTAGACTTAGTAAATGTAGAAAGAAGTAATAGAGGTTTACAACCACTTAAATTTAACAGTGAGTTATCAAATGTTGCTACTTTAAAATCTCAAGATATGATAGATAAAAACTATTTTGATCATACATCTCCAACATACGGTTCTCCATTTGATATGATGAAAAAATTTGGAATAAGCTACCGTGCAGCAGGAGAAAATATAGCTATGGGTCAAAAAACTCCACAAGAAGTTATGAATTCTTGGATGAATTCTGATGGACATAGAAAAAATATATTAAATCCTGACTTTACTGAATTAGGTGTTGGTATAGCTTCTAATGGTTCATCTTTATATTGGACTCAAATGTTTATAGGAAAATAATAAAAAAAGGTATAGTTTAATAACTATACCTTTTTTATTTATTAAATTGACTATTATATAATTCTGAATAAAATCCACCTTTTTCAATCAGTTCTTTATGATTTCCACTTTCTATTACATTTCCATCTTTCATTACTAGTATTATATCAGCATCTTTTATCGTAGATAATCTATGCGCTATTACAAAGCTTGTTCTTCCAACCATTATCTCATCCATGGCTTTTTGTATATTAAGTTCAGTCCTAGTATCTATACTGCTAGTCGCTTCATCTAATATTAATATTTTAGGATCTGAAATCATAGCTCTTGCTATAGTCAATAACTGTTTTTGACCTTGTGATATATTAGATCCTTCTTCATTTATTATTGTATCATAACCCTTTGGTAAAGTTTTTATAAAGTGATTTGCATTAACAGATCTAGCTACATTTTCTATCTCTTCTTTGGTAGCATTTTCTTTACCATATGCTATATTCTCTCTTATAGTTCCTTTAAATAACCATGTATCTTGCAAAACCATACCAAACATTTTTCTTAAATCAGATCGTCTCATATCTCTTATATCTATATCATCAATAAGGATTTTACCTCCGTTTAACTCATAAAATCTAAGTAATAAGTTTATAAGTGTTGTTTTTCCTGCACCTGTAGGCCCTACTATGGCAACTTTTTGTCCTGGGTTAACTTCTAAATTCATATCCTGTATTAAAATTTTATCTTCACTGTATCCAAACTTTACGTGATCAAATACAACTTTTCCTTTAGGATTTTTTATTACTCTACTTTTCTCAATATCAGGAATTAATTCTTTTTCATCTAGTAGTTCAAATATTCTTTCTGCTGAAGCAACAGTTGATTGTATTATATTAGCTATGTTTGCAGTTTGACTTATAGGCTGGCTAAATTGTTTAGTATATTGTATAAATGCTTGGATATCTCCAATTTGAATACGACCTTTTGTTACAAGTACAGCTCCTATAACAGATACAAGCACATAGCCAATATTACTTACAAAGTTCATAATAGGCATCATCATACCTGACATGAATTGTGCTTTCCATGCATTTTCATAAAGCTTAATATTTATATCTCTAAACGTATCAATTGATTTTTTTTCCCTATTAAAAGATTTTATAATCTCATGTCCTGTGTAAACTTCTTCAATATGTCCATTAAGATTTCCAATTATATTTTGTTGTTTTATAAAGTAGCTTTGAGATCTGCTTATAATTGGTTTCACAAATAAAATCCCTAATGGAATAGTTAATACTGTCACAAAAGTCATAATTGGACTTATAGTTAGCATCATTATTACTACTCCCACTATAGTTACAATAGATGTTATTAGCTGTGTCATACTTTGTTGAAGTGTTGAGCTTATATTATCTATATCATTTGTTACTTTACTCAAAACCTCACCATAAGTATGAGTATCAAAATAGTTTAAAGGAAGTCTATTAAGTTTATTATATATATCTTGTCTCATATCATATACAGTTTTTTGAGCCACTGAAACAATTATATATTGTTGCATATAATTAAAAATTGAACTTATTATATATAAAATCACTAAAATTATAAGTACTTTATATATAAATGCAAAGTCTATCCCTCCCTGACCTTTAGCTTTTAATATTACTCCTTCAAATATTTTAGTTGTTGCTTGTCCAAGAATTTTAGGACTTACAATAGAAAATATAGAACTTAATATAGCAGCTATAATTACCAGGGTTATACTTGATTTATATGTTTTTAAATACATTATTAATCGTTTTAATGTTCCTTTAAAATCTTTTGCCTTTTGAGTTGATATTTTATTAATTGAGACTTGATTGTTTTTACTCATATTATATCTCCTCCTTAGACAATTGAGAGTATACTATTTCTTTATAAATATCACAGGTTTCTAATAATTCTTTATGAGTACCTATTTTTATAACCTTACCTTCATCCAAAACTATAATTCTATCTGCATTGATAACTGTACTAACTCTTTGTGCAACTATTATAACAGTTGATTTTTTAGTTTCTTCTGTTAAAGCTTCTCTAAGTTTTTTATCTGTTTTAAAATCTAATGCTGAAAAACTATCATCAAATATATATATTTCAGGTTTTTTTACAATAGCTCTGGCTATTGCTAGCCTTTGTTTCTGTCCTCCTGATACATTATTTCCACCTTGTGCTATATAAGAATTTTCTCTATCCTTTTTTTCGTTTATAAACTCTTTTGATTGAGATATATCTATTGCACTTTTTATATCATCATTACTTGCATCATCATCACCATAAACTATATTTTCTTTTATAGTTCCTGTAAATAAAACAGATTTTTGAGGAACATAACCAATCTTATTTCTTAATACTTTTAGATCCATATCTTTTACATTAATTCCATCTACTAAAACTTCACCTTCATTTACCTCAAATAATCTAGGAATTAATTTTATAAGTGTTGATTTTCCAGAACCAGTACCTCCAATTATAGCTGTAGTTTCCCCTGGTCCACTTGTAAAATTTATATTATCTAATACTTTTTCACTATTTTCATCATAATAAAAACTTACATTTTTAAATTCTAAATATCCTGTTTTTTCTGTTTCCTTTATAGCCTTTTCTTTACTATATATTTCTGATTTTTTTCCTAAAATCTCATTTATTCTATCAGCTGATGCAGATGCTCTTGGCACCATAACAAACATCATAGACAGCATCATAAGTGCGAACATAATCTGTGTTAAATACTGTATGAATGCAATTAAATCCCCAACCTGCATATTACCCTTATCTATTCTTATGCCTCCAAACCACACAACAGCAATTATAGATAAATTTACAAGTAACATCATAATTGGCATTAATAATGTTATAGTTCTATTAGCTTTAATAGCTATATCACTTAATTGAAAGCTAGATTTTTCAAATTTTTGCTTTTCCAGTTCATATTTATTAAATACCCGTATTACCCTTATTCCTGTTAAATTTTCTCTTAAAACTCTATTTAGCTTATCTACATTCTTTTGCATTTTTTTAAAAAGGGGTATGGCTTTACTAGCTATTAAATATATACTTAAAATTAATATTGGAATTGAGACTAAAATTATTAATGATAATTTGCTATCTTTTCTTATAGCCATTATCGTCGCCCCTATAGCAACCATCGGTGCATAAAGCATCATCCTTAACATTATAATCAAAACTTGTTGTATTTGGGTTACATCATTTGTAGTTCTTGTAATTAAGGAAGATACCCCTAAATCATTTACCTCTTTTAAAGAAAATGTTTCAACCTGTTCAAATACTTTTTCTCTAATGTCTCTTCCAAATCCCATAGCTACTTTAGCTCCAAAATAACTAGCTAATATAGTCGCTATAACACCTATTAAGCTTACTCCTAACATTATAAAACCAATTTTTAAAATATAAGCCTTATCATTATTTATAATTCCAATATCCACTATATTAGACATTAAGTTTGGCAAGTACACATCACATAAGGCTTGTATAAATACCAATAAAAATATAATTACAACTACCCATTTATATTTTTTTAAATTTTTCAGTAGTTTTAACATTATAGCGCTCCTTTTTTATAAAGTTGTATATTTTATAATAGAAATATTTTTTCCCTTTATTTCAAATTTACACCTATATAAAATTTATTTTTGGTTCTAATTTTTATTAAATTAGTAATATACATATACTATTTGAGTTAGTTGACTAAAAATGTTATAATTTTGTAATCGTCAGAATCTAAAAAATGTTTTATTATAATAGGTACCTGTTTAAATTATTTTAAAGGAGATTGATTATGAGTATAAAAAAGAAAATAATTTCAATTGTTATATGTAGTACTATGGTTCTAGGAAGTATAAGCTTAGTATTTGCAGATTCTTCAAAGGTTGTAACTTTGGGAGCAAACTTAACTCCGGAACAAAAACAAACTATGCTAAAATACTTTGGTGTTAATAAAAATGATGCTGTAATTTTAGATGTTAATAATCAAGAAGAAAGAAAGTACTTAGAAGGAATAGCCCCTGAGTCTCAAATTGGTACAAAGACATATTCTTGTGCTTATGTTGAGCCTACAAAGTCTGGAAGCGGTATAAATGTAAAGACAGCTAATATAACATGGGTTACTTCATCTATGATAGCAAGTACTCTTGCAAGTTTAGGTATAACAGATGCTAACTGTGTAATAGCTGCTAATTTCCCAGTAAGTGGTACAGGAGCTCTTACCGGAGTTATGAAGGCTTATGAAGATGCAACTGGAAAACCTCTAGATGAGAAGAAAAAAGAAATTGCAACAGAAGAGCTAGTTGTAACTGGAGATTTAGGTCAAGATGTTGGTAAAGATAAAGCAACAGGTATAATTAACGATATAAAAACTCAAGTTATAAAAAATAATACTAGTGATACAGTTCAAATAGCAGATACAATAAATAATATAACTAATAACTATAATGTAACTTTATCACCAGAGCAACAAAAACAAATAGAAAATTTAATGTTGAAGATATCTAAACAAGATTATAATTACAAAGAGATGAAAGACGCATTAGAAAGTGTTTCTAATACTGTTAATGACCACTTAAAAGAACTAGGTGAAAATGTAAATAATTCAGGTATATTAGATACTGTAAAAGGTTGGTTTGATGGTATAGGTAATTGGGTCTCTAACTTATTTGGTGGAGATAATAAGGACTTAGGTATATTGGAAAATACAAATGATAAATTACTTGGAGATAATGCAAAAATAGATGCAACTGACAAAAACGCAATAAACTTACCTTCAAACGAAGAAGTAGAAGGTTTCTTTACAAAAGTTTGGAATTGGTTTACAGGTCTATTTAATAATGAACCTAAGAAAGAAGAAAGTACAGATAATAGCAATTCTCAAAGTGAAAATACTAATAACGAAAGCAATAACAATGAAATCAATGATAATGAAAATGCTACTAATTCAGAACAAAGTTCTGATTTAGAAAATAAAGATAATAATGCTAATCATAATAACGACGTTAATAATATAAATGATGCTAATTCTCAAATCGATAATAACACACAAAAAAGCAATTAATTTTCACTAAAAAACTCCATTATGATAATTGTTGAAATTTACAATTATCATAATGGAGTTTTAATTTTAATAATTAATTTTATGCTAAAGTCTTAGCTAACTCTTCTTCACCTAGTATACGTGTAATTCTTACTCCAAAACTATCATCTACGATTACAACTTGTCCATATCCTATCATTCTTCCATTTACAGTTATCTCTACTTCTTGGTCTTCAAATGTATCTAACTCTATTAATGATCCCTTTGATAACTCAAATATATCTTTTAAAGCTATTTGAGTTCTTCCTAAAATTGCACTTACCTTAAGTTCTATGTCTAATACTCTATCAAATTTTTCACTCATATTTTTATCCTTCTTTCTTTACACAATCTGTTATCATAACACCTTTTTTATTTTTTATAAGTCCAAGTTTACATTTAAATGCACTTGACCCACCTACATGTAAATCCATATCTCCATCTACTTTTGTATCTAAAGTTATAACATCTCCAACTTTTAAATCTAGTAGTTCTTCTACACTTACTTTAGTTCTCCCTAATATAGCTACCATGTCTGTGCTAGTTCCACAAATCTTATTATATATTGCATTTGTAAATTCAAAATCATACTCTATTGATTTACTCTTAAAAAGTCTCTTTGGCTCTAGTTGCTCAAGAACTGGTTCCATACAGCTATATGGATTACAAAAGCTCATTCTTCCAACTTCTTTATCTCCATCCATCATCTTCATGTGAGAAATTACTACGGATTCACTTATTGGGTATTTTTTACTTGATCCAACATTTGTATAGATATGAGAAACTTCTCTATATTCACATCCTTCAAATATGTACATCTTTGTTAAAAATTTACTTCCTACATATGATATAAGTTCTCTATCTACTGCAGTAAGTTCCCTTTTAGTATCTCCAAATTCTCCATCTCCTCCAAGAATTAGGTCTATAAAAGTCAGAGCTACACTTTTATCTAGTTGGTATATTAATCCTTTTACTAATGGTTGTATAGCATGTTCTACAATCACAGAGTCATTTGATATCATATTCATAAACTCTTCATAATTTGTTTGTTCTATTCTATCTAATTTACATACTATATTTGGTCTTTTTAATTCATAAGTAACAAATAAGTTTATACTCTTACAAAACTCCTCTGCTATTACAGATAAAAATCTCATATTTCCAGTAGAATATCTTTGTGGTTTTTTAAAGTCATATACAGTTACTTTTTGTTTCATAATTTCTTTTTATATCTCCTATATAAATTTTCGGCTTCATTTGAAGACTATTTCCCATTTAGCTTATTATATAAACTAGCTGAATAGCTTTTAATTATTCATTAGTCACTGACTTATAACCTATTAAAAATAGGTTATAAGTCAGTGACTAATGAATAATCCAATTTATTATACCTAATTAATACTACACTTATCATATTTTATTTTCACTTTATTTTATTATTAAATATTTATTATTTTTCATTGTAAAAGGAATATAAATTCCTTTTACAATGTTTATTAATATTAGTATTTTATAATTTAGCTAAAGCTGAAACTATAATTTCTTCTTTAAAAGGCTTTACTATAAATCCTTTTGCTCCATATATTATAGCTTCCTTCATTCTAGCTTCTTGACCTAAAGCAGATACCATTACAATCGATGCAGCTGGATCTATTTTTTTAATTTGTCTTAGGGCCTCTAGTCCATCCATCTCTGGCATAGTTATATCCATTGTAACTACTTCTGGCTGTAGCTCTTGATATTTTTCAATTGCCATTAACCCATTTTCTGCTTCTCCAACTATTTCAAATCCATTCTCTTCAAGCATTTTACGTATAGACATACGCATGAATGCTGCATCATCAACTATTAATACTCTTTTCATAAATTTTCCTCCATTTATATAACTTATATCATTTTTCTATATACTGATGGTTTTACGCGCTCAAAATCTGTTTTTAAGTTTGATAGATTTTCAGACATACCAATTATTAAGTACCCACCTGGTTTAAGTGCATCATATAATTTTTTTGATAAATTTTGTTTTGTTGGGTTATCAAAATAAATCATAACATTTCTACAAAAAATCACATCATATTTATTTCTTTCCCAACCTATACTATTATTTAAATTAAAATATTTAAAATCTACTAGGCTTTTTATACTATCACAAATCGCGTAGTTTCGGTTATCAATTTGTTGGAAAAAATTTTTAACCCAAGCTTGTGGGAGTTTATCTATTTTATCTTGCGAATAAACACCTGATTTTGCTTGCTTTAAAACATTATTTGAAATATCTGATGCAGATATAGATACTTTCAACTTAGTATTTCTTCCAAATACAGATGATGCTAACATGGCAATACAGTATGGTTCTTCTCCAGTAGATGAAGCTGCCGACCAAATTTTTAATCCACCTACTCTAGGCTTTTTAAAATGCGGTAGAAGTACTTCATTTCTTAAAAATTCAAAATGTTGTTCTTCTCTCATAAAATAAGTAAAATTAGTTGTTAACTTTTCAACTAAAATAGCAGCTTGATCTCCTGTCTTATCTAACATTAAACTATCTATGTAACTTTTAAAATCTTCAAACCCTAAACGCTTTACCATCAATACCAATCTTGTCTCAATAAGTGTTCTTTTATTTTCAAGATTTATCCCATAATTATTATACATAAAAGTTTTTAATCGTACAAAGTCTTTATTCGTTAATTTCATTCTTTATATCCTCTACAATTTTCATTAATGAATCACAATCAAGTATTAACTGTACTTCATCATTTATTTCACTAACACCTTTTATGAAATTTTCTTTAGACTCATCATTGTTTGAATTCATATTCATGCTCTGAGTAGGTGAAATATTTATAACTTCATTTACTGCATCGACTATCAATCCAATCTTATTTGAATCATTTTCAATAATTATTATACAGGTTCTCTCATTGTACGCTATTGGTTCCATGTCAAATCTCATTCTAGCATCCATAACCGGTATTATTGTACTTCTTAAGTTTATAATACCTTTCATATAGTTTGGTAAAAATGGAACTTTCGTTATAGGTAACATTTCGATAATTTCAATAATATATTTTGATGATAATGCATATTTTTGGTTATTTATTATAAATACCATATACAAGTCATCAATTTTATTCTCTATTATTTCCTCATTAGCTTCCAAAACAATGTACCCTCCTTTTAAATAAATTTTTCACTTTTCCCAACACTTTTAATTAATAATTTATTCGTATTTGTATCAAAAACAATAGTTCTTCCACAAGATCCTAATACATCTTCTGAAACAATCATTACCCTTAATTTGGCTAATGTTTCTTTACATGCCTTCACATTTTTTTCTCCAATAGTAAATATACTATTTGTTGTATTTTTAAAGCTAAACATATGCGCCCCTCCAGCTATTTTAGCTCTCATAAATCTAGTATTTGCACCAGCTTTTTTCATTTCTTCATATAGCAAGGTAATACCAGTATCCGCATATTTAGCTTTATTAACAAGTTTTTTATCATATTTTGATTCAGCAAGTAAAATATGAACTAGTCCTGCAATTTTATTTACTTCATCGTAAATTACTACTCCACAACAAGATCCAAGTCCAATTGTAGATATTCTGTCAGGAGCTTTTACAATGTTAAAATCTGCTATACCTACTGTTATTTTTTCCATCAGCTATTCTCCTAATCAGCAAAACCTAATGAAGATAATAGCTTATTACATGACTCTACTTTAGGTATAAAGTAGTACTTTCCATCTATTGATCTATCTGCAGTGAAAAATTCAGTCTCAATGCATAAAATAGAATCTGAAACTGGTCCATATAAAGACATAGGTAAATTCATAATAGCCATAACCATATCTACGCTAAAATACGGAATTGATGGAGTTATACTTAAGTTAGTCATATCTGATATTGCAGTTAAATAAGTTCCACAAAGTATATTGCATATTTCTCCTATTGAACTTAATTCTTCACATACTGCATTATAGTCATTTTTATCACATGTAATTTCTTTTCCTGATATTCTTGATAATAGATTAAAGGCTGAATCAACTTTCATTATAACCATGATAAAGCCTTCCATATCTCCAGAAAGTTGTAAAACAGTTCCTACAACTAACTCTTCTGGAGAGCTATAACTATTAGTTATATCAGAGAATTTAATCATATCACTTTTAGGTATTCCTATGTCAACTAATTCATTAAGCATTATAGCTAATGAAGATGACGCATTACCTGAACCTATATTACTAATCTCACGAAATACATTCAATTTATCACACTCAAATTTCATATATACCTACTTTCTATCTAATCATTAGATTTTACAGTTGATTGTCTTCTTTTTAATTGATTTAATATTGAATTTGGAATCATTTCTAAAGAAGTTTCTTTAGCAACGGCTCCAATATTTTTTGCAGCCATAGGCATTCCATAAACAACACATGACTGTCTATTTTGTCCTATTGTATAGCCTCCAGATTCTTTTATATCAAGCAATCCTTTAGCTCCATCAGATCCCATTCCTGTTAAAATTACTCCTATTGAATTATCTTTTGCAACTTTTGCTACCGATTGAAACAAGTAGTCCACTGATGGACAGTGTCCACTTACTTTCTCTCCTTCGATAATTTCTAATACATACTTATTATTCTTTTTTATAATACCCATTTGAAAACCACCAGGAGCAATATAAGCGTGTCCACTTAATACTTCCTCTCCATCTTTACCCTCTGATACATTTATTAAGCATTCTTTATTTAATCGTTCTGCATATCTTTGGGTAAATACAGGTGGCATGTGCTGAGTAACAACAATTCCTGGTAATCCTAGTGGTAACTGTTTTAATAACTTTCCAACAGCTTCTACGCCTCCCATAGATGCGCCTATAGCTATTATTTCTTTACTATTGTTTTTTCTTATACCTATATTGTTAAGTATATTACCTTTATTTATTATTTTAGAAGTATTTGTTTTGGTAATACTTTTTTCTAATTTAGCAACTGATGCTTCTCTAATTTTCGATGCTAAATCAATAGAAAAATCTTTCATAGTATTTGCAGTTGGCTTTTCTACAAATCCAACAGCACCTGCACTTATTGCTTCAAAACATCTCCCATCAGCCCCACTAATAACAATGGTTGGAATTGGACATTGATCCATTAAAATTTTTAAAAAATCAATCCCATTCATACCTGGCATTTCTATATCTAGGGTTAGTACATCTGGTCTAAGTTGTAAAATTTTATCTCTTGCTTCATATGGATCTTTAGCAGTATCAACAACTTCTAGGTCAGGATTTTCTTGGAGATAATTTTTTATAATACGTCTAAACATACTGGAATCATCAACCACCAGTACTTTTATTTTTTTATTACTTTCCATAGACCGGCTCTCCTTTATAATATCTTATCTGCTTTAATTAACAGTTTTAATGTTTATTTTTAATTTTAGGTAACTTCGTCTACAGTGTTTATTTATACTAACTCCATTTATAAATTTATAATGGCGTTTACATCAAATATTAAACTAATAGATCCATCCTCTAAAATAGAGCAACCTGATATATAAGAATGAACTTTCTCAAATTGAGTAAGTAATGTAGGTACAGGTTTTATAACAACTTGTTGTTGACCAATAATGCTATCTACTATTATACAAACATTCCCCATCTCAGATTCTACTAAAATCATTATACCTTCATCTGTTTTTTTATTATCTAAACCTAGTATCTTTGATAATCTACGAATCTCGTAACAATTTCCTCTTATTATACTATGTTCTTCTCCATTTGGATTTTTAACAATTTCATATGCACCTTGTCTAAATACTTCTTTTATATTAAGCGATGGTATAATAAATATTTCATCACCTATTTTTACTTTCATTCCATCTACTATCGCTAATGTCAATGGAATACGAAGAACTATCATAGTACCTTTTCCATGCTCACTATCTATTGTTATAGATCCTCTTAACTTACGGATGTTTGTATAAACAACATCCATTCCAACACCTCTTCCAGAATACTCACTTACAGCTTCTTTAGTTGAGAATCCTGGTGCTAGTATAAAGTTGTATGCTTCTTTATCACTTATATCCTCTAGACTTTTATTTGTAATTCCTTTTTCAATTGCTTTTTTTGCAATGGCTTCTTTATTTAACCCTCTACCATCATCTTTTATAACTATTACTACATCTCCTCCAGTATTTTTAGCTTCTAATACTATAGTAGCTTTTTCTGGTTTAGATGTTAATTTACGTTCTTCTGGAGTTTCTACACCATGATCCATACTATTTCTAATCATATGCATTAAAGGATCTGAGATATTTTCTAATATATTTTTATCTACTTCAGTCTGTTCTCCAATTAATTTTAAATCTACAGACTTTCCAGTTTTTCTACTCATATCTCTAACAACTCTTTGCATTTTTGTAAATGTAGAAGATATAGGTACCATACGAATAGACATAACCACATCTTGTAATTCATTTGTTAACTGATGCAATCTTCTTGCTTGTTTTTCAAAATTATCTCGATCAAAATTCTCCATCTGAGATTGTTTTTCTACCATAGATTCAGTTGTAACAATCTCTCCAACTAAATTCATAAGTGTATCAATCTTATTTATATTTACAGTTAAATAACTATTTTTATTATGTGAATGTTGTTGAGTTTCTTCAGATTTAGCCGGTTTTTCCTTAGTTTTTTTAGTTTTATCTACGCTTATATTTTCTTTTTTAGCTTCAACTATCTTTGGTTGAATTTCTTTAGTTTCTATTTCTTGTTCTTTAGCTTCTTCAACTTTAGTTTCTTTTACTTCTATATTATCGGCTTTAATTTCTTCAGTTTTAGCTTCTTCAACTTTAGTTTCTTCTGAACTATTTATATTTACTATTTTAAATATATCCCTAAGTTCATTTTCATCAGTTACTTCTTTAACTTCTAAATCTTTTAGGAACATAGTTTCACAAACACACTGTTCGATGGCTTCTTTTTCTTGTGTTGTTTTTATATATAGTTTAAATCCATCTTTTATAATAACATCATCACAGTCTGAATCTAAATCATCTGGTATAGTCTTAATAAAGCTACATAAACTTTGGATAGTTGCAATTACTCCAAGTGATCTAATACTCTCCATTGCACATCCTTCTTCAAATAAAACTCTTATATAAAAACAATTTTCACCTTCAGCTAGAACATTCTCAGTCTCTACCGATTCTGATGTAACTTCTAAGTCTAGTGCTACTTCTTCACTAGCCCCATTAGCCTCTTCCTTTAAATCTTTTAATAATTTAGAAACTCTATCATGTAATTCATCTATACTAGCTTCTGGTAGTAACCCATCTTGAACATTTAATATTTCTTCTTTTAAAAAGTCAATACTTACTAAAACGACATCTACTATCTCTTCCCATTTACTGCTAGAAACTTCAAGTCCATTACGTATCTCATCAAAAACATCTTCTATACTATGTGTAAGCTTAGTTAAACTATCATAGCCCATCATAGCTGATGATCCTTTGATCGTATGCATTGCACGGAAAATTTCTTCAATTTCCTCTTTTCCAAGTTCCCCTGTACCTGATTGACCTACAAGTAGGATTTCTTCTAACTGTTCTAATAATTGCATATTTTCTTGAACATAAAATTCATTTAAAGAATCCATTCCGCTCATATCGTTTCTCCTTTTTTTATTAATATATAATATATTTTAACTTTTGTATTTTTAAACAAGTTTTTAAAAATGGAAGCACAAAAGCTTCCATTTTTAAAATAATACATAAGTATTAATCAAGTTCATTTCCTACAAAATTAACTTTATCATTATTAAAATCTATACTTTTGCGAGAATCATTTATATTTTTTAGTTTGAAGTTTTCAATAAGTGATTTTAACATCTGTGCTTGACCACTAAGTTCTTCACTAGCAGCTGCACTTTCTTCTGATGTTGCTGAGTTAGTTTGAACCACTTCTGAAATTTGTTCAACTCCTAATGTAACTTGATTGATAGCATTTGCTTCTTCATCAGATGCTTTTGCTATCTCATCAACAACTGAAATTGTTTTATTAGTTGTGTTTATTATTTTTTGAAGCGATTGAGCTGTATTATCTACTATTTCAGTTCCTTTTCCAACAGCCTCAATAGAGTTTTCAATAAGTGTTGCAGTATTTTTTGCTGCTTCTGCTGATTTAGCAGCAAGATTTCTAACTTCATCAGCAACTACTGCAAATCCCTTACCTGCTTCTCCAGCCCTTGCTGCTTCTACAGCAGCATTTAGTGCTAGTATATTTGTTTGGAAGGCTATATCATCAATTGTTTTTATTATTCTTCCTATCTCACTTGATGTGAATGAAATTTCTTCCATAGCCTTAACCATTTGTTTCATTTGTTCATTTCCTTCTTTTACATCACGTCCTGAACTTAATGTTAAAGAGTTAGCTTTTTTTGCATTTTGCGCAGTATCTTGAATTTTTTCAGATATCTCTGTTAAAGTTGCTGATAATTCTTGTATAGCACTAGCTTGTTCAGTAGCTCCTTGAGATAACATCTGAGATCCACCAGCTACTTGATCTGAGGCCGCTCCGACTTCTTCTGCAGCTAAATTTATTTGAGACATAGTCTCGCTTAAATCATTAGTTATTCTAACTACTGATTTTTCAATATCTTTAAATACTCCTATATATTTAGCTTCAGGCTCAACATTAAAGTTTCCTAATGCAACTTCTCCTAAGACACGTACAGTATCATTTATAACATCTTTAGTCGTATTGCTCATTTGTTTCATACTATTAGATAATGATCCTAATTCGTCTTTAGATTCATAATCTATATCAATATCAAAATCACCTTCAGCCATTTTATTAGCAGCTTTTTCAATATCTTCAATTGGTTTTTTTAAGCTCTTTGTCATAAATATACAAATTACAGCTCCAATTCCTATAGATACCATACTAATTGCCGTAGATGCAAATATTGCTCTTGAAGATGCATCTTGTATTTCATCATTAAATAAATTTCCTCTTTTATCAGCTTCCTTATTAAAAGTTACAGCCGCTTCAACACTTTGTTCATAAGCATTTCTATATTCAGTGTTATCATCAGTTATTTCTTTAGCTTTTTTATAATCACCAGACTCTAAAACTGCAAATACATTATTATATTGGTTTTGTAAGTTTTGTGTAGTCGATTTAATAGAATCAACTAAGTTTTTATCTCCTCCAAAACTTTTACTTATTTTCTCTACTTTTTCATAGATAGAGTTAAAATCTGATTCTATTCCAGCTTTATATTTACCTGGATTTTCTCTTAAAATGGCATTACTTATTTCTCTTCCTATAGATACTAAGTCTCTTCTGATTTCCATGGAATCATTTGTTTGCTTATACGGTCTATTAAATAAAATACTACTTAAATCTTCTGCTTGTCTTAATTTTGATATTGTATAAAAATTAGCAAATGTAGTAATCATCAATAATACAATAAAAGCAATACTTAACTTCCTACCTATTTTTAAATTTTTCATAACCTTCCTCCTAAGTTGTCGTTTCTTACTTTAATTACAATATGTCTCTTTAATTTTAATTTAACTTTACTTTAAACTTCATAGGGACTAAATAGGTAACATACAGTTTAATATTTACATTTTTATGATTCCTTTTAGCTTAATTTACAATTTCAATTTTATATTTTCAATAATTTATACTACATATATAAAGCTTAAGTTTTTCAGTTTTTATATTGTAATTTAATTTAATAATTATAATTCCATTTTTTCTCTACCGTTAATATTTTTTTACTAATAATTTATACGGATATCAAAGTAAATACTTTAGATTTTATGTTATAAAATATTTGAGTTAAATTTAAATATAATTAAAATATTTCATAAAAAAATAAAGTGCATGTATTCAATTAAATACATGCACTTTATTTTTTTATTTTTTTGTATTTGAAGGCTTCATACCTAAAAATTCATTTACATCATTTATCATTTTTTCAAAGTCACTTTTTGCAGTATTGTCAACTTTTACTAAGTCATTTAAACCTCTTCTAAACTCTACCTCCGACTTACTCATTAAATCATTTGGTACTTCTTCTAGCTTTTTACTTCTAGTTTTTAACTCACCTATAACTTTATCTCCTTCTTTTATAAGTTTGTCATTCATTTCTTTTAACTTTTGATCATCTGTTTTAACCTTTTTTAAAGAATTTACAAATTCTTGTAATTTTACTTCGCTATCTTTATATGATTTCTTTAGTTCATTTAAATACGCTTCATTTCCTGGGTAATCCTTTGTTGGTTCTTCTACTGCTATATCTTTATATTTACTGTAATTTTCTAACCTTGCTATATTAGTGTCGTATAGTTTCCCAAACTCTGTTTTATAACTTTCTAAAGTCATATTATCTCTAGCTTCAGTAGTAGTTTCTGTTTTTGCTTTTTCAGTTGCTTTTTTTTCTTCTGTTTTAGTTGTACACCCTACTGTTCCAAATGTAAGCAAACCTATTAATCCTAGTGATACTAATTTTGAAAATTTCATATTATACCTCCAGTTAATAATTAAGAACTATTTTTTCCGTATGTAAAAAATACTTAAAGCTTTATAGTTCTTATAAATAATTATGAATTCATATATTTGAGATATTTAGTAATTTCACTAGTATTAATTCTATAATCAGTTTAAATATTAAATTAAATGCTAAGTATATACAAATACACTTAGCATTATTATATTTTTAAAATAAACTAAACTTGTATATATATTTAATCCTGATTTAGAATTAAACTGTATTACTATCTTAATACCTTACAAGTTTAGTTTTTCTAAAATCTATTTTTTTATTCAGCTAATTTTATTTACTTTTTCACTTTTACAAAATATCTAGTATGTAAAAGTTCATGAGCTCTATGGCTTAATGGATGTCCTAAGTATTTATCATATATAGCTTGAACAGCTGGATTTTCTTTAGAAACTCTAAGTGTTAACGATCTATCTATGTTATTTAGTCCTTCTGCTCTTTTTTCTACAGTCTCAGCTCTTTTTCTTGCCTTTGGCTGTCCACCGCCACCTACACATCCACCTAAGCATGCCATAATTTCTATTGCATGATAAAATTCTTCTCCGGCTCTTATTTTATCAAGCATTTTTCCAGCTTCTTTTAATCCATAGGCAACACCTATTCTAAGTTTCATACCTGATACTTCTAAGTCACAAGATCTAAATGAGTCCCAACCTCTCAAAGCTTCAAATTCAACATTTTCGATTTTTTCACCAGTCATATTTTCTATTGCAGTTCTAGTTGCAGCTTCTATAACACCACCAGTTCTCCCAAATATAATACCTGCTCCTGTATACTCTCCTAAAACTTGATCTATCTCTTGATCTTCAATTTCTTTTAAATTTATACCTGAATCTTCAAGTATTTTTATAAGTTCCCTTGTTGTTATAACATAATCTACATCATAGTTTAGCCCTCTTGAAAATTCTTTTCTTGATGCTTCATACTTTTTAGCTATACAAGGCATTATAGCAACAGATGTTATTTGATCTCTAGTAAGTCCTTTTTCTCGTCCCCATAAATCTTTTGCAACTGTTGCAAACATCTGCATTGGTGATTTAGCACTTGATGGAACATCTAACATATCTCCATAATTTTGCTCGATAAATTTTACCCATGCAGGACAGCAAGATGTAAGTATTGGAAGTTTTACATCCTTATCTCCATTTAAATGTTTTTCTAATCTTTCTTGAAGTTCTGCTGCTTCTTCCATTATTGTTAAATCAGCTGCCCATGTAGTATCAAATACATAATCTACACCTAGTTTTCTAAGTGCTGCTGCTATTTTTTTCTCAACATTTTCTCCTGGTTCAAACCCAAACGCTTCACCTATAGCAACTCTTATAGCTGGAGCCATTTGAGTTATAACTACTTTATTTGGAGTAGCTAAGTCTCTTAAGAATTTTAAAGTATTATCACCTGCAGTTATAGCATCAACTGGACAACTTGCTATACATTGCCCACAATGAGTACATCTATTATAATCTATGTAATGTTGTTCTTTTCTTTCTCCTGATATACAATCTACAGGACAAACTCTTTTACACGCACCACATCCTATACATTTACCTGTTATAGTTAATTTAACAAGATTATTACATTGTGCTGTATAACATTTTTCATCTTCTATATGCTCTTCTATCTCTTCATAAAATTTATCTATTATTTCTTGCATTATATTATGATTTTGATTAAGAGTTGTTTTTACAGTAATTGCTAATTCTCTTAAAATAAAAACATCTCTCATATTAGATCTTCCTTTACTTATCCTATCTAATATCTTCCACATTTGTATAATTTCATCTTTTACCTTTTCGTATTTTTTATATTTATCTTCCTTCATTTTGCCAATTAAGAAATCTATATAAAACTTAGCATATTGAACTATACAATCTTCTTGAGAAAGTATTATTATAGATCTTCCACTATCTTTACCAAATAAACTAAAGTCTAACTCTTTGTCTAAGCTATCTTCTGTTAAAAATCCTCCAAATGGTATTCCTAATTGAGCAGCTTTAAATTCTCTTTTTTTTATAATGCCTCCTGCTAAATCTATTATTTCTCTCAAAGTAGCTTTTTCTGGTATTTCAATTATTCCTGGATTATTTACCTTTCCAGCTATAGCTATTTTTCTAGAATTATCATCTGTTAATTCTTTTAATTCAGACTCGCTAAATACCGAGAAAACAGATCCTAATGAACTTTGTATTATAGTTGGTTTATTATTATCCATCATTTAACACCCCTTAATATAAGTTGATATTTAAATTAAATAGTATTAACTTTTCCATTTTTGTTAAATACTATTCTTTTTACCTAATATTAAAAAATACCCATTGTAAAAAAAATAAAACTGCTAAACTAATATTCAAAATATTAGTTCAACAGTTTTCAAACCTATTTTTTATAATTTTCAATTTCAGCTAATAATTCATCAACTAGCTTATCTCCATTTATTTTTCTTATTATTTCTCCTTTTTTAAATAATAGACCTTCTCCTTTACCACCAGCTATCCCTATATCTGCCTCTTTCGCTTCTCCAGGACCATTAACTGCACATCCCATTATTGCTACAGTTATATCTTTATCTACTTTGTTAATTTTTTCTTCTACTTCATTTACTACACTTATAAGGTCTATATTACATCTTCCACAAGTAGGACATGATATAACTTTAATTTTATCATTTAGTAAATCTAGACTTCTTAATATTTCTTTACCCACTATTACCTCTTCTGTAGGATCTCCTGTTAAAGAAATTCTTATAGTATCCCCTATTCCTTTTAATAAAAGAGCTCCTACTCCTATAGAAGATTTTATTGTTCCCTTTTTTAAACTTCCTGATTCTGTAATTCCTATATGAAGAGGATAATCAACCTTTTTAGCTATAAGTTCATAGGCATCTAAAGTCTTATATATATCTGAAGATTTTAAAGATATTACTATATTGTGAAAGTCTAAGTCTTCAAGAATTTTAACATGACCCATAGCACTTTCTACCAATGCTTCAGCTGTAGCCGAACCATATTTTTCTAATAATTCTTTTTCTAAAGATCCCCCATTTACACCTATTCTAATTTTTAAGTTTTTCTCTCTACATTTATTAACTACCATTTTTACTCTATCTATACTACCAATATTTCCTGGATTGATTCTTACTCCATCGACACCTTGATCTATTGCTTCTAGTGCTAATCTATAATCAAAATGTATATCCGCTATTATAGGTATATTAACATTTTTCTTTATCTCTCCTATATTTTTCGCTGCTTCCATATCAGGTACAGCAACTCTAACTACATCACATCCGACTTCTTCAAGTCTTTTTATTTGATCTATAGTAGCTTTTGCATCTCTTGTATCTGTATTAGTCATAGATTGTATAGATATAGGATTGTTACCTCCTATTTTTAAACTACCTACACTTACCTCTTTACTTAATCTTCTTTTGTAACTCATTATATCACCTTCACTTTCTGTCAAAGTAAAACTAACTTGCCATAAGTCTTACAATATCTTTATATGTCACAAATAGCATAAATACCATTAATACTGCAAATCCTATAACATTTATCATACCCTCTTTGTTAGGATCAATTTTCTTTCCACCTCTTAAAAATTCTATAAATAAGAAAAATAATCTTCCTCCATCTAAAGCAGGTATAGGAAGTAAATTTAAAACACCTAAGTTTAAACTAATTACTGCCGCTAAGTATAATACATTAATTATACCTGTCTTAGTCGCATCAGCTACTATACTTATAACGCCTATAGGTCCTGCTAGCGATTGATCTATTCCACCTGGTAAGTTTCCTGTTATTAACTGACCTAAGAATGTTATCATTCCAACTATCATGCTTATAGTTGTCTTTATAGCAGTTGTAAATGATCCTAAGATATTTTTTTCATTTTTAGGATATATTCCAATTAAATACTTACCGTCTTTTGATTCTGGAGTAAGATTTACATTCTTTTCTTTTCCATCTCTTTCTAAAGTTATATTTAACTTTTTACCATTAGAATCTTGAATTTCTTTACTTAATTCATTCCAAGATTTAACATCCTTACCATTTATCTCGGTTATTGTATCTCCAGCTTGAATTCCAGCCCTTTGAGCTACACTATTATCTATAACAGATTTTAATTTTGTACTTGGAGTCCCAATATACATAAAAACCGGTATTAGTATTATAACCGTAAGTATTATATTAAAAAATGGACCTGCAAATAAAATACTTGCCCTTTGTAATATACTTTTATTTCCAAATGCCCTTGGATCATTAGAGTCGCTATCTTCCCCCTCCATAGCAACATATCCTCCAAGAGGTAAAAGTCTTATACTATATGTAGTTTCTCCTTTTTGAAACCCATATATCTTAGGTCCCATTCCTATAGCAAATTCATGGATTCTGACACCTGCCTTTTTTGCAAATAAAAAGTGTCCTAATTCATGAATAAACACTATTATTCCAAAAGCTAAAATAGCTACTAAAATAGTTAATATATTCATTTATTCACCACCCTATTTAATACATTTTTTTACAAAATCTCTACTCCATTTATCTATGTGTAATATTTCTTCTAGTGTAGGTTTTTTTATACTATCATGTGCTTCTAAAGTTTTTTCTATATAATATGGTATGTCATAAAACTTTATTTTATCTTCTAAAAATTCATTAACTAAAACTTCATTAGCTGCATTTAAAACTGCTGAGTATGTTCCTCCTAATTTTAAACTTTCATATGCTAATTGTAAACATGGGAAAGTTTGTAAATCTGGCTTTTCAAAAGTTAAACCATTTAGCTTTGAAAAATCCAATCTTTCAAAATCATTAAGTAATCTATTAGGGTATGTTAAAGCATACTGAATAGGTAACTTCATATCCGGACATCCCATTTGAGCTATTATAGAACTGTCCACAAACTGTACCATAGAATGTATTATACTTTGTGGGTGAACTACTACATCAATTTTTTCTGCATCTACATCAAATAGCCACTTAGCCTCTATAACTTCTAATCCTTTATTCATAAGTGTAGAAGAATCTATACTTATCTTTCTTCCCATACTCCAATTTGGGTGTTTTAAAGCTTCATTTTTAGTTACACTTAATAATTCTTCTTTTGTTTTTCCTCTAAACGGACCTCCTGATGCTGTTAATATTATACTATCAATTTCTTTTTTATTTTCACCATTTAAACATTGGAATATAGCACTGTGTTCACTATCAACAGGTAATATATCTACATTTCTTTTTCTAGCTTCTTCCATTACCAGTTGTCCAGCTGTAACTAAAGTTTCTTTATTAGCAAGTGCAATAGTTTTTCCCTTCTTTATAGCTTCTAAAGTTGGAACTAAACCTATCATTCCTACTATAGCAGTTAAAAGTACATCTATTTCATCTAATGAAGATATAGTGATTAATCCATCCATACCGCTTAATACTTCTATTTTTATATCTCTTGGTATAATTTCCTTTAATTGTTTAGCGCTATTTTCATTATATACCGCAACATATTTAGGTTTAAACTCTTTTATTTGCTCTAGTAATAAGTTTATACTACTATTTGCAGATATTGCTACAACTTCAAATTTATCTCTATTTTTTCTTACTACATCTAATGTTTGTGTCCCTATAGAACCTGTTGATCCCAATATTGATATTTTTTTCATTACTATTAATTCCTTTCCAAAAATCTATATATTATACAATTAAAGCTTCAGATATCCCTGAAGCTAAATAAATATATATATTGCATAATAAACAAATGGTGCTACTAGTATAACACTATCAAATCTATCTAATATACCACCATGTCCTGGTATTAATTTTCCATAATCTTTAATTCCAACGTATCTTTTTATGGCTGATGCAAATAAATCTCCAAGTTGTGCAACAACACTTCCAATACTTCCAACTAAAATCATATGAGCAATTCCTAAATTGAATACATACCCAAATGCTACACAACAAATTGTAGAACCTAAAATTCCTCCGATGCTGCCTTCTATTGTTTTCTTAGGACTTATACTAGGTATTAATTTATGTCTTCCAAACAAATATCCACTAAAATATGCAAATGTATCTGTCATAAAAGATACTATGAATATTAGCCATACATAAATATTTCCTAAGTCAAAATTGTTAATGGTTAAAACTATAAAATCTAAAAATATCGGTATATAAAACATACCTATAAATGTTATAGAAAAATCTAAAATATTTTTCTTATTAGTTAACATATAAATTATTCCTATTAAGAATAACGTAAACACAAGTATATATGTATATTCACTATTTAAATTTAAAACATGTCTCATAGATAAGTATATGGCAAATACATATCCTAAAATACTGATAGGTTGTATACTTTTACTTTTAAATGCCTTATAAAACTCATCTAATGCAATAATTCCTATAATAGCTTCTGCTATGTATAAAGGCAATCCTCCATATATTACGAAAAGTAATAATGGAATTAAGGCTAACGCAGCAATGATTCTTACAACCATAAAATAATCTCCTTACTTAAGTCCACCAAACCTTCTATCTCTATTTTGATATGTATATATAGCTTTTCTCAATTCATTTGAGTTAAAATCAGGCCAATATACATCAGTGAAATAAAACTCTGAATATGCAATTTCCCATAATAAGAAGTTACTTATTCTTTGTTCTCCACTAGTTCTAATAATTAAATCTGGGTCTGGTATCGACTTTGTACTTAAATATTTTGATATAGTGTCTTCATTTATATCTTCTATATCTATTTTACCACTTTTACATTTTTTTACTATATCTATAACTGCATTTTTTATATCATTTCTGCTTCCATAATTTAAAGCTATATTTAAGTTTAGTCCAGTATTATCTTTAGTTATATCAATTGCATCTTTTATAGCTTCCATAGATTTACTTGGTAATACATCTATGTCTCCTATAGTTGTTATTTTTACATTATTTTCATGTAATTCTTTTAATTCTTTCTTTAAATATGTATATAGTAAATTCATTAAAGCATCTACTTCTAATTTTGGTCTTTTCCAATTTTCTGTTGAAAAAGCATATAAAGTTAAGTGTTTTACTCTTAATGCAGAGCACTCTTTTGTTACTGCTCTTATAGCCTCAACACCAGCCTTATGCCCAACTGTTCTTGGAAGTAGTCTCTCTTTTGCCCATCTACCATTTCCGTCCATGATTATCGCTATATGAGTAGGTACATTAATTAAGTTTATGTCATATTTATTCTTTTTATTCATAAACTACCTCCCAATAAAATTTTCTGACTCCTATTTTAAGGAGTCAGCAAAGTATGTTTGTATTATCTCTACACAATTTTCAACTTCAGAAATCTTAATTACTCTAGGTATTATTAATTTCTCTGTATCTTTATATCCCTTTATTGTCTTTATTGTATAGTTCTTATTTTCTTTTTCAAAGAAGTTTGCTACCTCATCTGTATGAAGTCCTAATAAATTATAATATTTTTTCAATACTATACCGCCATTATATCTTGTTCTTTAGCTTTTAGTAAACTATCTACTTCTTTTATAAATTTATCAGTTATTTTTTGAACTTCATCTTGAGATTTCTTTAAATCATCTTCAGTTATTTCGCCTTCTTTTTCCATTTTCTTAAGTTTATCATTAGCATCTCTTCTTTCATTTCTTAATCTAACTTTAAACTCTTCAGCAACTTTACCAGCTTGTTTAGCTAACTCTTTTCTTCTTTCTTCTGTTAAAGCTGGTACTGATATTCTTATAACTTGACCATCATTTGTTGGATTTAGTCCTAAGTCAGAATTTCTTATAGCTTTTTCTATCTCAGCCATAGCTGTTTTATCCCAAGGGTTTATCATTAAAGTTCTTGGTTCTGGAACTGATATAGCACCTACTTGATTTACAGGAGTAGGTGTTCCGTAATAATCAACTCTTACTTTATCTAACATTTGAGCATTAGCTCTACCTGCTCTTATAGTTGTAAATTCTTTTTTAAGAGCTTCTATTGTTTTATTCATTTTTTCATCTAATTGTTTCTTTACTTGTGCACTCATTTTTATTCCTCCTTAATAATCTATTATTTTACAGTAGTACCTATATTTTCACCCATAACTGCTTTTATTATATTCTCTGTTGAAAGTTCAAATACCTTTATTGGTATATTGTTATCCATACATAAAGATGTAGCAGTTGAGTCCATAACTTTTAATTCTTTTTGTAATACATCTATATAACTAAGTTCTGTAAATTTCTTAGCATCAGCATGTACTTTTGGATCTTTATCATATACTGCATCTACATTTTTAGCTAGTAATATAACTTCAGACTCCATTTCCGCAGCACGAAGAGCTGCTGCTGTGTCAGTCGAGAAGTAAGGATTTCCTGTTCCTGCTCCAAATATAACAACCCTAGACTTTTCTAAATGTCTAACTGCCTTTCTTCTTATATAAGGTTCTGCTATTTGTCTCATTTCTATAGCAGTTTGAACTCTTGTTAATACCCCTATATTTTCAAGAGCATCTTGTAGTGCCATAGCATTCATAACTGTAGCTAGCATACCTATATAATCAGCAGTAGTTCTATCCATTCCTTCAGATGTTCTTCCTCTCCAGAAGTTTCCTCCTCCGACAACTACAGCTACTTCAACACCAATTTCTTGTATTTGCTTTATAGCTTTTGCTATGTCATTTACAACTTCGTTATTTATACCGAATCCTTTATCTCCAGATAATGCTTCTCCACTTAATTTAAGTAATACTCTTTTGTACATGGGCTTTGTCATTTGAAATCCTCCTTAGTTAGTTAACTTTTTAAAAAAGAGAACACCGAAGTGTTCTCTTTTGGTTAATTACTTAAGTTGCTTAGCAACCTCTTCAGCAAAGTTTTCTTCTTTCTTTTCTATACCTTCTCCAACTTCGAATCTTACGACTCTAGCAACTTTTATGTCAGAACCTACTTTTTTAGCAACGTCTGCAACTAATTGCTTTATAGTTAAGTCTGGGTTTTTAACGAAAGCTTGCTCAACTAAACAAACTTCTTTTAATTGTTTATCTAATCTTCCCTTTATCATCTTCTCAACTATGTTAGCTGGTTTTCCTTCATTTAAAGCTTGTTGAGTTAATATTTCAGTTTCATGAGCTATGTACTCTGGATCTACATCGTCTTTAGAAACATATTTAGGATTCATAGCTGCAACTTGCATAGCTATATCTCTTCCCATTGCTAAAACTTCAGCATCTCTAGCTTCTGTTTCTAATTCAACTAATACACCTATTTTTCCACCACCGTGTATGTATCCAGCAACTTGTCCATTAGTAGATATTTTAGCAAATCTTCTTATATCTAACTTTTCTCCTATAGTAGCTATTCTGTTATTTAATACTTCTGATAAAACTCCTTCTCTATGAGCTTCAGTTAATAATCCAGCTACATCTTCCTTTTCAGTAGCTAAAGCCATTTCAGCTACGTCCTTAACGAAAGTTTTGAAATCTTCGTTTTTAGCAACGAAATCTGTTTCTGAGTTTATTTCAACTATAGTTCCAACAGTGTTGTCGTTGTTTATCTCTATAGCAACTAATCCTTCAGCAGCTATTCTATCAGATTTTTTAGCAGCTTTAGATAATCCTTTTTCTCTTAATAAATCTATAGCTCTTTCCATGTCTCCTTCAGCTTCTTGTAAAGCTTTTTTACAGTCCATCATTCCGGCACCTGTAGTTTCTCTTAACTCTTTAACCATTTGTGCAGTTATAGCCATTGGTAATCCCTCCTATATATTACTAATGGTAAGGGTATACCCCCTTACCATTAACTTATTTTATTATTCTTGATCTTCTGTTACTTCTTCTTGATCATCAGCTATAGCTTGTCTACCTTCTATTATAGCAGTTGCCATAGCACCAGTTATTAACTTAACAGCTCTTATAGCGTCATCGTTTCCTGGTATAGCAAAGTCTAATTGCTCAGGGTCACAGTTTGTATCAACTATACCTATTACTGGTATACCTAATCTGTGAGCTTCTTGTATAGCTATGTTTTCTTTTCTAGGATCTACTACGAATATAGCAGCTGGTAATTCAGGCATATCTTTTATACCGTTTAAGTATTTTTCTAATTTTTCTTTTTCAGCTCTTAATTTTATAACTTCTTTCTTAGGAAGAACGTTGAATACTCCTTCTTCTTCCATTTTTTCTAACTTTCTTAACTTGTCTATTCTAGTCTTTATAGTTTTGTGGTTTGTTAACATTCCACCTAACCATCTTTCATTAACGTAGAACATTCCACATCTTTCAGCTTCTTCTTTTATAGCTTCTTGAGCTTGTTTCTTAGTTCCTACGAATAATATTGGCTTTCCAGTTTCAGCTATTTCTTTAGTGAATCTATAAGCTTCTTCAACTTTTTTAACAGTTTTTTGTAAGTCTATTATATATATTCCATTTCTCTCTGTGAATATATATTGAGCCATCTTAGGGTTCCATCTTCTTGTTTGATGTCCGAAGTGAACACCAGCTTCTAATAATTGTTTCATTGATATTACTGACATTTTTACCTCCTGGTTTTACCTCCGACTTGATCATCTCCCTAAAAAACCATTTCGGCACCTTTTAGGAATCACAAAGTCGTGCGTTATTTTATTTTTTTACCTTCGTTAGTATATCATAGGAAATTGTAAATTACAATATTTTTTATAAATTTTATAACATTAATATATATACTAAATTATGTATTAATAAATTGATCTACTTAAATAATTATTTACAAATAAAAAACTATTTATTCATTATAAAAACATATGAGATAGAAATTTCTATCTCATATGTTTTTATTTTGCAAAAATCATTTTTATTTTAGTTATTAAAGAAGTATTATCCACATCATTTGCACTTATTATATCAATACTTCCTAATATTTCACCATCATCAGTATAATATTTAATTACACCTACAACATCACCTTTTTTTACTGGATACTGAAGTTCTTTTAGTGTTACTTGTGTATTTATGTTTTCATTATTTTTTACTATTGTATATAATTCTTCTTTGGTTCTTAATTCTACCTCTAATTCACTTAATTGTTTTATATATTTTTTACCTATAAGTTGATTTTTATTTATAACTTTTTCAGTATAAAAATTCTCTTTTCCATATTTTAACATGTCTACAGCTGCTGATAACCTCTTGTTTTTATGATTGGCTCCTAATGTAACTCCTATAACTCTATATTTTTTAATATCATTTTCTTTTTTTACATTCATAGAAAAAGATAAACAATATCCTGCATTTCCTGTATATCCAGTTTTAATACCATCAACATCAGGTATCATAGATAGTAGAGGATTAGTATTATTTTTTGAAAATCCTCTTTTTGAATTTGTATACAATTGCATGTCGGTTATAGCTGTAACTTGCTTTTCATAGTTATCAAACATATATTTTCCAAGTGTTGAAATATCTCTTGCTGTAGATATATTTTGTTTTGGCTGTGCCTTTGGATTTTGTAAATCATATATAGGTAATCCATGTGGATTAACGAAATTAGTATTACTCATCCCTATTTCTTTAGCTTTTTTATTCATAAGTTTTACAAATTCATCTACATCTTTTGATATATGATTTGCAATAGCTATGGCAGCGTCATTACCAGATACAATCATAAGTCCTTTCATAAGCTCAATCAATTCAACTTCTTCATTTTCTTTAAGGTGATAACTAGATCCTCGTACTGATGCTATCTTTTTAGTAATCTTTATTTTATCTTCAGGCTTTACCTGTTTATTTTCAATAGCTTCTATAGCTATTAAAAATGTCATCATTTTACTTAAACTAGCTAAGGGTCTTTTTTCATCTGGATTTTTTGAATATAAAACTCTATTGGTATCCTGATCTATAAGTATAGATGATAAAGAATACTTATCTACTTCTTTTTCTGTAGCAAATACATTAAAAGGTACTATAAATGCTAAAATTAAAACTACGGATGTAACTTTTTTTAAGTTAAATGTCATTTCCTCACCTTCTTAAGTTAATAAGTATATATTAATTTTTAACTTATTAACTTAAATATATATCTAGTAATTATTTACTATCTTGACATTTTTCTAAATAAAACAGATGCCCAAGAAGCTCCAATAGTAACACCTAAAAATACTTCTATACTTGCCAATAATTTTCCATAAACACTAGTCACTACTATATCTCCATATCCAACAGTACTAAACGTAGCCATACTAAAATACCATACATCTATATACTTTTTGATAAAATTAAAAAAACTTTCATTTGAATTTGAATTTAATAGATCAACTGTATTATTATTCTCTACACCTGTAATCATGTATAAAATTGCAAATATACTTACTATAAGAAAAGATATTAAAAATATATTTAAAGGCTTTTCTCCATAACCAATTATATATCTTGATAAAACATCTACAAATTTTAAATTTATATATTCCATTGTATTGTTAAAATCACTTCTTTTTATGCATTTACCTCCATAATACCTTTCCATGTAGTAATAGTGACTAACTTGTTCATAATCTCCAATAATACCGGCTTGATTTTTTGCAATTCTATAATTTATTTTTGCATTTTTATAATTTTGTTTATCATACATAATATTTTTAATATTAACTTTGCAACATTGACTAAAAAGCATTCCATCTAATCTAGGCATATTTTCTACTTTGTCAAAAACTATTTTTTGTCCTTTTATTTCTGATTTAACAAATATTTTATTCATGCATGTATTTTTATTAAATTTAGTATTTTTAAAAATACAATCTTCATTAAAAATACATTTATTAAACGACACATCGCCATTAAATTCAGTACCTAAAAATACAGCATCTTTTTTAAATACACAATTATCAAATATGACATCTTTTAAAAAGATTAAATTAGAAAAATCAATATTTTCATCAATATTAAACTTACCTATATTCTCATTATTGATAATAATAGATTCTTTAAATACTAATTTTTTCAAATGTTTATTTTTATTGTTTTTATTTTCACTAGTATATTTTTTTATGCTCATAGGTAAATTTTCCTCCTATTTAGCTTATAATATCTAGTTTTTAACATATAATTTTTTTTATTCAAAAACAAAAAAACTGTTTCTCAAAAAACTCTAGAAACAGTTTATACTATAGTCATTCCTAAAATTAAAAATGATATGATTGCAGCTACTCCAACAATTCCAACCTTTTTAAAATTTAAATTTCTTTTACTATTAATTCCTTCTTTTATAATTTCGACATCTTTTTTACTTGTATGTTCATCACATATGTTTTCTGTTTCATACAAATGTTTACTTAAATCTATCATAACCTCTTGAGGTGTTGTATATTTTTCATCTCTTCTTAATAATTTATCAATTATATTTAATAGATGTCTAGGAACTACTTCAGTATTAAAATCCTTCCATTTAATACCTTTATCCATTTTTCTCAGCATACTTTCTTCATCTTCTATATCTCCAAATGGATGTGTTCCAAATATCAATTCAAATAAAATAATTCCCAGTGCATAAAAATCGCTACTCTTATTTGTGTAGCCTAAACAAATTTGGTGAGGACACATATATCTTAAATCTTTTGAAAATTTTTTAATTCCATTATTAAAAATTTTATTATTAGCTCTTATAATTCCTATATTACTTAACTTAACATTGTATCCTTCATCAATTATTATACTGCTTGGCTGTAAATTTCCATGATAAATATCATAACTGTGAGCAACTTCAAGTGCGTTTAAGATTTGTCTAAGAATGATTACAATTTCATCTGTGTTTAACCTATGATATTTAGTTAATTGGTCTAAAGTGCTTCCTTCTATGTATTCACTAACTATATAATATAATTCGCATCCATCATCTAATTTATGTATACCTACATCTTTTATTTTTAGTATATTTGGAGAATCTATTTCATTTATAGTTGTCGCTTCATCTATTAGATTGGATACAAATTGTTTGTTAGTTATTACTCCTTCATCTATTACATTTACTATAACCATCTGATTATCATAGGAATCTTTACCTTTATATAAGCATGATCTACATCCTCTTGCAATTTCATCTATTATTTTATATCTATTGCCTATATATATCAAATAAACTCCCCCTTATATATTTAAATACCTTTGTTCCTAATCACTTACAATTATAACATTTAATGTAAATTAATGTAAGAAATAAGTATTCTATGACCATATTTTTTTAAATTTATGTATTTTTCAATTTATTTATACGGTCATACCCAATTACTATCTTTTTTAATCTATTTATTTTGAAATTATATTTAAATAGTAAAAAATATCCGCATACAATTTACTTCATTAACCAATTTGATTAAAGAACTACAAATTATATACGGATATTTATATATTTTTTTTATAACTTTTTTACTTTTTATTGTATGTGCTAGTGGATATATATTCATTTTTAACTATTTTACCATTTTTATCTTTAAAAACCCTATATGTTTTAACGGTATTTGAAGATCCTCCACCAACATTTTCAACAACTATATCTATATTTTGTTTATCTATTGAACTACCATATATTTCTGAGTTTATAACTCCATTATAAGCTGTAGTATGTATATATATAGGATGTTTATACGGATTTTTAAATTTTAAATCTAAATAATCATAAGCAACTGTAGCATCTTTTCCCATAGGTGCATATGAAGATGGTAGAGAATGATTTCTAACTTGAGTTATTTCTAACCCTGAATATAATACCGAATTATAAATAGTTGTTGACACTTGGCACACTCCGCCTCCAGATCCATCTTGGATTTTTCCATTTACAATAACAGGGGCATCTTTATAACCATTAGCTTTACTTCTAGGTCCCGTTGCTTTATTATAAGAAAATTCTTCTCCTGGCATTAAAATTATATCATTTGTACTTTGAGCTGCTTTTATAATATTATGCACTCTATTTGGAGATGAATTGTTATATGTTGTTCTGTGACTAGCTAATTCTGAATCAACACTTTTTAACATATCTGTAGTTATTTTAGGGCTATCTTTTTCAACTACCAACTTTACTTGTGAAAAACTATTATCATTTATTGATTTTTTTATATTCTCACTAGTTTTGCTTAAGTCTAATTCTTGTCCTATTACAGAGGGTATTACATTAATACTTCCATTTGAACCTACATAAAGTTTTGCATCAATAGCATCTTTGTTAATATTTTTTTCTATATTCTTTACATATTTATTTAACATTTCTTCATTGTATTGACCTTTTACTTCAAAAACCTTCTCATTACCTAATTGTAGAGTAATTGTTCTTTTTAGATTCTTAAAAAAAGAATCTGATTTATTAAATTTATATGATTCATTAATAATTTTTCCTATATCATAATTTAAATTTATATCTTTTGGTTTTAATAAAAATTTCTGTCCTTCATATTCTAAATCTATGTTTTTTGGGTTATATTTTTGCTCAACTAATTTTTTTGCTTCTTCTTTAGATAAATTTGATACATTTATACTTCCTACATAAATATTGTTTGCAATTTTTCCATTATATATATATTTATTGCTAAACCATATGATTCCTATAATTGTAATAGCAAAAAAAATAATTAATAAAATTGTATATTTCTTAGTGTTTTTATTTAATTTAACACTATCATCATGTTCTTCAATAGATATATTTTGTTCCATTTCAAATCCCCCTAATTTAATTACTATAATTATATTTAAATTAGGTTATTAAAACAATATTTAACATATATGTGTAACTTTATTGTCACAATTATAAATTCATTGTCTCTATATCTATGAAATTTTATGTAAAATAATTATCAATCTAAAAACTCTTTCTTCGTAGTTTAATTTTAATTTTTTAGAGGTAAATAATATTCATTGAGCATTTTTACTTACTAAAAATTTGTTATTTCTAATCCGTTCATTTATGAATATTGCATTTTATTAATTTTAATTTAATATTTGTAAAAAATCCTTACTTAATTTCTTTCCTTCCTTACGCTAGTACATCTTCCCTGATTTATAACAAATAAGAATCCCATTTTTTTATATATTTCATCTAATTCACTTATACTAACTTCTCCATTTCTTAAGTTATTTATAGTTATTTCTTTTAGTCTTCTATTTGATATCATCATTGGCTAATCTCTCCTTTTAAATTAATAATTTACATTATTATATTCATATAATTTCTTATTTATTCCTAATTTTTTCGAACATTTGTTCCTTATAGATTTATTATAACCAAACATTAGTTCGTTTTCAATAAAAATTTATTATTTTTTATATTTTTTTGTCATTTTTTAGCTAAGTGTCAAATTTACTTTATCAATAAAAAAATAGGAGTATTTATAGCTACTTAATAACTATAAATACTCCTATATTTTCGCATTTATTTATTTTATCTATTTTAAGGGGTTATTTTCATCTTGTATACAATATACTATATACTATAATTTTATTTTTGTCAATATAATAAGTAACATTTCGTGTAAATAGTGTACTAAATTTATAAAAAAAGAAACTAATTAAATTAGCTTCCTTTTTTCTTGTTATATCTAAACATATAATATGATGCTGAAAATATTATTATATATCCAATAAAACTAAATTTATCTGGTATAGTATTAAAAATTATTATACTTATAATTGCTGAGAAAATTATATTTGAATAATCAAATATAGATATTTCTTTCGCCGGTGCATACTTATATGCTAAAGTTACTCCAAATTGACCGATACTTGCAAATATTCCAGCTAAAATAAGATATCCAAATTGAACAATTGTCATACTTTTATAAACTACTATTGTAAATGGTAATATTGCTAAAGTTGAAAACAATGAGAAGAAAAACACTACAGTATAAAATTTCTCTTTTCCTCCTAAGACCCTTAAACACGTATAGGCTGCAGCTGCAAATATAGCCCCCATAGTTCCTGCTACAGATGGTATTACTTCAAAGTTTAATGTAGGCTTAATTATAAATAATGCACCTATAAATGCTATTCCTACAGCTATAGCTTGATTAGTCTTGATTTTTTCCTTTAAAAATATTGCTGAAAATATTATTACAAAAAATGGGCTTAATTTATTTAGCATATTTGCATCTGAAAGAACTAGCCTATCAATAGCATAATAATTTAAGATAATCCCCAATGTTCCAAAAATAGATCTCCATACTAAAATTTTTCTGTTTTCTTTACTCCCAAAAAAACTTTCTTTATATTTAAGTATCAATGCAAAAGCAATTATACATGAAACTAAGTTTCTAAAAAAGGTCTTTTGAAAACTTGGTAAATCCCCAGATAATTTTATAAAAGCAGACATCATAGCAAATCCAAATGCAGATATAATTATAAATAAAATCCCTTTATTTCTATCACTTATATTTAAGTTATTCATAAATTTAACCTCCTATCTATTTCCACTTTTGTATACAGTATATCATAAAGTCTTTAACTATAATATATTCTTAGCCTCTATTATTCTCTGTATTATTGTTATAAATATAATTAGTGAAAATAAATTAGTAAGTAAAATTATAAATTTAGGTAGCAGTATAATTAAACTAAAAAATAAAAATCCCTCACTTCTCTCTGCTACTCCAGCTTGATAGTAAAAACTTTTCATTCCTTTTTTATTTGCAAGTGCTCCTACAGTTAAAAATATAGTCATAGAAATAATTATACACATTAAAAGTACAATAAAATTCATTCTAGCTAGTGGATATTTTAATGCTAATGTAAATATCATTAATACTTCTACTATTCTATCGAAAGTGATATCCATAAGAGTACCAAATGTTGATGTTGTATTGCTTTTTCTTGCCATAGCTCCATCAACTGCATCTAAGTATCCAGATATCCAAAGTAGTAAAACAGCCAGAATAGGCAAATCAAAATATATTAAAGCACTTGTACTTACTCCAATTAAAAGTGCTATAAATGTTACATTGTTTGCACTTAGCTTTAATTTTAATAAAAAATTAGCCCCTATATTAATAATAGGATCTACAAATTTTCTTCCATGAGTATCTAACATTTTCCCTCCTACTTCTTTTGTATACGTAAAAATTTATTTTTTAATATTAATGATAATAAAACTAATAATATTAGCCCCATTATAGAAATATAAAAACTATTACTTCCAATATTGACCGATTGAGCTCCTATATTGGTAAAAACTAAAATTCCAGGAATAGTACCGATTATAGTAGCTAATAAAAAATCCTTATATTTTATTGATGTAAGCCCAGATCCATAACTAATTATATCAAATGGAAATAGAGGTACTAGCCTTAAAATTAGTACTATAAAAAATCCTTTTGAGTTTATTAATTCCTCTATATTGTCTAACTTCTCCTTAGTGAGTTTTTTTACAAAAGCTCTACCTAATTTTCTAGATATATAAAATGAAATTGTAGCCCCGATTAATGCACCTATTAATGTATATATGTATCCTTTAAATAATCCAAATACCATTCCTCCGCCTATCGCTAATATAGAGTCTGGAAATAACGTTAATGGAACTAATGCAAACATTATAATGTAAACTAAAGGTGCTAACCTCCCAAACGAACTTACATAATCCTGAATGTCTTCTACCCCTATATTCATACTTAATATTTTACATATTATTGTACCTAATATTAAAAGTATAATAATAGATATTAATATTTTTAAAACTTTTCCTAAGTTGTATTTCATGTTCTCATCTCCCTTATTTTATAGCTTAATTCTAACTGTTTTATACCTATTCTTCCATTTTTTCAAAGTATTTTCAGTTGATTGAGAAACTACATTTTTATTTATAAAAGATTCATTAAATATTAAATCTAAAATATGAAATATATTTTTATCACTATTTAAAAGTGATTCACAACAAGATTGACAATAGCAAACTATATTTTCACATTTAGTTTCATTTACTCTTCTATTTATCTGTTTTAATGAAACTTCTGAATTTGTTATAGCCACCATACCTCCTGCTCCACAGCAAACTGTATTTTCTCTGCAATTTTCAAATTCAACTATATTTACACCTAATTCTTTTAATATATATCTAACGCTATCATGTATACACTTTTCATATCGTATAGAACAAGAATCATGGACTGAGCAAGTTATATTTTCAAAATTATTTTTTAAATTTTTAGGAATTCCTTTATCTTTTATAACCTCATATAATGATGTGATTTTTATCCTTTTACTATTTTTGCTTAAAGTATTATAGCAATTTGGACATGCAACTATAATCTCTTCAATTTCATTGTTACTTATAAGAGATTCTATTTTATCATAATACTTATTAAATTTTTCAACTTCTCCCATAGATTTAGTTGGTTTTCCACAACATTTAAAAGTCATTCCTATATGTTTATAGTGTTTTTGTAGGTATTTATATATTTTTTTAACTATACTATCACTATAGCTACTCAAGCTACATCCAGGCAAAAATACTACTCTAGCATTTTCAGTGTTTAAATCCTTAGAAAATATAGGCGAGAAACTATTCATCTGATGAAATTTTACTATACTATATCCTTTTTTTCTAAGAGTCTTTTTATCTTTCAATGCAATATTTTCTCTAATTTGATAAAAAGTAGACCCTAAATCTATATTTTTTTTACATTTTTGATTACATAAACCACATAACATACACGAATATGCAACTGATTTATAATCAACTGTTCCATCTAGAATTTCTTTCATTAAATTTTTAGGTGAACTACTAAACTCCTTCATCATAGGACATTTGTTAAAACATAATTTACAATCAGTACATTCATCCTTATCTCTTTTAATTTTATCTACAATTTTTATATCTAAATTAATTTTCTCCACCACCTTTTAGAATAATTTAAAATAGGAAATTTCAAAATTACATATTTTTAAAGTTGAAACATCCACTTTAGACTTAATTTTATATATAATTATTACTTTATTGGAATTTTTTCTAAAGTTTTATCAAACTCAAATTGCACCTAGGATTATATCATATAAATTTACTTTAAACCTATAGAAAAAAGCTATCTAAACTTAAGTTTAGATAGCTTTTTTCTATAGGTTTAAATAAAAAGAATAGTTATATAACAATTCTTTTTATTTAAATATTTTCTTACTTGCTTTTTTTACGTCTTTAGCAGCTTTTTCTCCTACATGTTCAACAGAACTTGTAAAAGATTTTATTCCTTTAGACATGTCATGCCCTAAGTCTTCCATTTTATTTCCAATCTCTTTAATCATACTGTTTTTCTTAGACATATTTACACCTCTTTTAATATTTTATAAATTATTCTTTACACAATGTATTTTTATATTCTAAATATTAAAAGAAAGTATTTTATCTATATTAAAAACTTCAGTAAAAAAACTAATCCAATTATAACTGTAGTTAAACTTATTTCTTTTGCTCTACCTGAAAATAACTTTAATACAATATATGATATTACTCCAAACACAATACCATCAGCTATAGAATATGATAGTGGCATCATTATTATTGTTAAAAAAGCCGGTATTGATTCTGTAAAATCCATTAAATCTATTTCTTTTATTGGCTCAATCATAAATAATCCAACTAAAACTAAGGCTGATGCTGTAACAGCTGGAGTTATTATAGAGAATAATGGAGCAAAGAATAGCGCTAAGAAAAACATAACTGCTGTAGATACTGCTGTAAGCCCTGTTCTTCCACCTTCTGCAACTCCTGATGCACTTTCAACAAATGTACTTACTGTACTAGTACCTAGACAAGCTCCTATTGTTGTTCCTACGGCATCTGCAAATAATGCTTTTTTTATGTTTGGAACTTTTCCATCCTCATCTAGCATTTTAGCTTTTGTAGCTACTCCTACTAATGTTCCTATAGTATCAAACATATCCATAAATAATAATGTAAATAATACAATTAACATATCTATGCTGAATATATTATGCCATTCGAAAGTAAACATCGTAGATGATATAGATGGTGGCATACTAACTATTTTTGTTGGTAAGTCTACTATTCCCATAGGTATACCTACTATAGTAGTTATAATCATTCCTATAAATAATGCACCTTTTACATTTTTTGATAATAACACGGCTGTTATTAATATACCTATTATAGCTAATAATCCAGTTCCCGATGTTATATTTCCAAGAGCAATTATAGTTCCTCCTCCTTGTGGATGTACTATAACTCCAGCTCCTTCAAGTCCTATAAGAGAAATTAAAAGTCCTATTCCAACAGATATAGCCTTTTTTATATTTGTAGGTATTGAATCGACTATAGCTTCACGTATATTAAATATAGTCAATATAATAAAAATAATTCCTTCTAAAAATACTGCTGTTAATGCAAATTGATATGAATATCCCATTCCTACAACTACAGTGTATGCAAAAAAAGCATTTAGTCCCATTCCTGGAGCTAAAGCAAATGGTAATTTTGCATATAATCCCATCATAAGTGTAGCAACAACAGCTGATAAAGCCGTAGCCGTGAACACAGCTCCATAATCCATTCCTGCTGCTGATAATATACTAGGGTTTACTATCAGTATGTATGCCATAGTCATAAAGGTAGTAACACCAGCTAGCATTTCTGTTTTTATTGTTGTGTTATTTTCTTTAAGTCTAAAATATTTTTCCATTAACGTCCTCACTTTTTGTCGAATTTTGTTCTTAACAGAACTATATAATATCATACTTTTTTATATTATGCACTATTTTCGAATCTTTTATTATTCTTTATTATTTTTGTATGTGTTTTTCTTTTTAAATATATAACCAATGTTTAATTGAAAATGTTTTTATATTATTTTATAATTAAATTCTGGACTTAAATTTAAAAGTTACTATACAGGAGGAATATTTTATGGAAATTAAAAGATACGAAGGTACTGGAAGAATGAGTAGAGCAGTTGTTCACAACAATACTATATATTTATGTGGTCAAACTCATGGTGAAGGTGATGTAACGGAACAAACTAAAGTTGTATTACAAAAAGTTGAAGATTTATTAAATAAATATGGTTCTGATAAAAATCATATTTTATCAGTTACTATATACTTAAGAGATATGAAAGATTTTGCTGATATGAACTCAGTTTGGGATTCTTGGGTTAGTGAAGGATTTGAACCAGCTAGAGCTTGTGTAGAAGCTAGACTAGCTAGAGAAGCTTTACTAGTTGAAATGTCAGTAGTTGCTGCTGTTAAATAAATTTTGAATAATTGTATGCTTAAGAATTACACTTTTTAGTGTAGTTCTTTTTATTTTTCATAATTTTTAGATAATTCTTCTTAATTTATATATAATTATAAATATAGATATATTTTTATTAGAGGGGAGATTTTATGAAAATATTTATAAGTGCAGATATAGAAGGGACTTGTGGTATCGTTAATGTTGATGAAACTAATATAAACTCAGAATTTTGTATGTATCATAGGATTCAAATGACCAAAGAAGTAAAAGCTGCTTGTGATGGAGCTACTGCTGCTGGATGTAATTATATACTAGTTAAAGATGCTCATGCTAGTGCTAGAAACATAATACCTGATATGTTGCCTACTGATGCTAATATTATGAGGGGTTGGACAGGTGATCCACTGTCTATGATGAGTGGCTTAGATAGTAGTTTTGATGCATGTATCTTCATAGGTTATCATAGTGGTGCTACAGTAAGTGGTAACCCTTTATCTCATACTAAAAATGGAAGAGCTTATGATTATATAAAAATAAACGATGAACTTGCTAATGAATTTGTTATAAATTCTTATACTGCTAGTTATTATAACGTCCCTGTTATATTTATTAGTGGAGATGAAATGCTTTGCAGTGACTCTAAAAAACTAAATAAAAATATTCACACCGTATCCGTTTCTAAGGGTATAGGAGCCGCTACTATAGCTATTCACCCTGAGTTAGCTATAAAAACCATAGAATCTGAAGTAAAAAAGGCTTTATCTTGCGACTTATCTAAGTGTATAGTTAAGCTTCCAGATAGTTTTAAACTTGAAATTAGATACAAAAATCATAAAGATGCTTATAGGGCATCATTTTACCCTAATGTAATTTTAAAGGACTCTCAAACTATTTCATTTAAAACCAATGATTATTTTGAAGTTCTCAGAATGATTTTGTTTTCAGTTTAATAAAAAATGGGCTATTTAAAATAGCCCATTTTTTCTATAATTCATCCTTTGTTAATATATCATTATTTGGATAAGCCAAGCTGTCATTTATATATTCACCTATATAAATAATTTGACCTGTTTTTTCATCTAACACTACTATACTATTTTTCTTCTTTTGATTTTTTGAATATTTTTCATTTGATTCTTTCCAGCTATTTATACACATATATATTTTATTATTTAAAACTCTAAAATCTATGACATCGTAATTGTCGTCAACATTACCAGTTTTATAATCTCTATCTACATAATCTATTTTATCATTTTTTAAATCAATTTTAGAAAGTTCAATATTAATATTTTCTTTTTCTCCCTTATTATGTTGTAATAAGTATAATATATCTCCTTCAACATCAGCTCCTATTGTTATATTCCCACCTAATAATGGTGATGTACTATCTTTTATTACCGGTTCTTTTATATTTTTAAATTCATTAGTATCTATATCATAATATACTAAATAATAATCTACCTTACTCTTATCTTTTAAATTCACTTGTTCTACAAGAGTATAAATTTTATTGTCTCTATTAAAACCTGTAGCTAAATTAAAAATAGCTTTATAGTCATCTTTTTCAAAAGTTTTATATGTATTATTTTTCTTAACTTTTTGAGTACTTAAATTAAAAGTGTATAAATTTAAAGAACTATCTCCAATACTAGTCACTTCTCCTTTACGGTTATAATTCATGTGAGCTACTAGTGAATTTAATATATATACTTTATCATTTTTTATACCTACTACAAATGCATGTTCAATATTTCCATCTGATTCTATTTTTTCTGGTAATGTAAAATGATACTCATTTATTTCACCAGTTTTTATATTTTTATTATGGATAGTAAATTCTTGAACAAATTCACCATTTTCATTATATGTCTGAGATAAGCTTTCTACATATCCTATATTCTCATTTGATTTATATATTCCACTTCCGTATGGACTAGAATCATTAAACAAATCCGGATTAGATATTATAAGCTGATTATATTCACTTCTAAACTTTTCATTATTTTTATACTTTTTAACTTCAAATCCATCCTTAGATACAATTGATTGTATGCTTTTATATAAATCAGAATTTTGTCTTTGTAAAAATAAAACATCTCCTAAATTTTCTTTGCTTCCTTGTACATCCACTAAATCATAACTTGGTTCATTAAAAACGATACCTATACCTATCCCTATAAGAGAGGCCACCGTTATTATTAAAACTGATATTGACAATTTCTTATTCATACATAAACCTCCCTTAAATTGAAATCTTCTTATTCATAAGATAGTACGATAAAAATAAAGATACAATAAATAAAAATACATAATACCCTATATGAACATGCAATAAATTAATTAACAACAACCTACTCAGTGAAACTAAGTATAAATATCCAAATATAGCTAGTGTTATATATAAAAGTCCTAATATCAATCCTATTTTTTTTATGCTTCTTTCTATTAATACTGATGTGAATATAACTACAATAGCTAGTATTACTCCAATTATATCTACCATTAAGAATTCTACAATATTTGGCGATACTATATTAATTGTTTTCACATTATGCATCATATTTTTAAATATATTCAAAAATATTGGAGACTGTATTCCCGCTAAGTTTTTAACTATAGTTAAATTTAGATACCAAAATACAAACTGTGATACTATAGCTCCATATATCATAACAACTATAGTTATTAATTTAGATAAATATATATTAAACCTTGGTTGAGGTAAACATAATAATGTATATATTGTTTTACTTCTTGAATAATAATCTCTATACCATATTATAAGAGCATATAATAAACACATTAGCACTGCTATTCCAAGGGCAATAGTTCCATATATATATATATCCCCTACAGTGAAGGTATTTACAAATTCATATCCTATATTGCTTTTTAATATACTTAAATTCATTGGAAGTTTATTATCTGTACTAATTTTTTCCACAGAGTTTTTTATACTAATTGCTAATCCAGATAAATTTCCTATAAATAGCACACCTATCAATGCAAAATATAACTTATATATCCTTTTAAATTCTATATTGTATAAACTTAATATTTTATTCATTCTTATACACCTCACTCATCTTATCTATTATAGATTTTCCTTCTTCTTCACGAGTTTCCTCTGCATTGAATACTAACGATACTCGTCCATCATCTATTAAAATAACATCATCTGCTATCATTTCTATCTCAGATATTTCATGAGTTGTTATTATTATACTTTGCTCATCTGTAATATACTTTGTCATAACTTTTAAGAAATCTTCTCTTTTAAAAATATCTATACCAGAAAATGGTTCATCTAGTATAGTGTACTTTGCATTTTGTGCAAATCCTAAAATTATTTTAACTCTAGCTATATTACCTTTAGATAAATTTGATATTTTACTATTATCATTTAAGTTAAATAAGTCTAGCATTTCATATGCTTTTTTATCATCCCAGTTTTTATAGAACTCTTTCATAAATTCAAAACTTTGTTTTATCGTAAATTGAACAAAATAATTATCAACATCTGGAACGAAAGCTACTTTGTCATATATTTTATTATCTATTTTTTCTCCATCTATAAGTATTTCTCCACTATCTAGCTTAATAAGTCCACATATAGCCTTTAAAACTGTTGACTTTCCAACTCCATTTATTCCTAATAAACAAGTTATCTTACCTTCATGTATTTCAAAAGATATATTATCTAAAGCTTTTACTTTTTTGTATTTTTTAGTAGCATTCTTTACTTCTATCATTTTTTCACCCCCTAATATCTATCATTTATTATCTTTATAAGATCTTCTTTATTTACATTTATAGCTTTCATATTCTCTATAAAAACTTCCATAGATTCATTAATTAAATCCTCTTTTATCTTATTTATAAGATTTTCATCTGTAGTTATGTTACTTTGATAATTTCTTTGTGTAGTAATTATCCCCATATCTTCCATCTCCTTATATGATTTTTGAACCGTATTTGGGTTTACCTTAATATTTACAGCCATCTCCCTTCTAGATGGTATAGAGTCTCCTGGTTGTAAATCTCCCCTTACAATTTGTTGTTTTATGTATCTTATAATCTGTATATACACGGGTTCCTTGTCATTTGGAATAAAGCTCATATTCTCACCTCCGTATTACTGTACTATTCCAGTAGTACACCTCATAAGTGTATTATATCTATAATACACTTATAGTTCAAGTGTTTTTTATTTGTAATTTATTGTATTACTTTTGGATAAATAAAAAATGGATGACTCTATTTTGAGTCATCCATTTTACTTATATCTTATTCCACCCCAATACACATTTTCATTAACCTGTGCTATATCAGGTAGTTCTACACCTTCTAATATCCATTTTTTAAATTCCATAAATCCAGTTCTATCAACAATATAACCTACATGTTCTTTTCCTGTCGGAGCATTTTTATCTATATATTCATCAACATATTTATAAGTATTTTTTATAACCTTAACTATACTCTCTTCATCTGCCCAAACTATAAAATCTTCTCCAAGTCTTGGATTTTTCTTACCTGTTCTACCCATTATAGATAATCTAAAATATTTCTTTTCATCTCTAGTCCATGCATTTGTAGGACAGTTTAGTACACACTCTCCACATCCTATACATTTTTTATGATCTCTAACAGGTCTATAGTTTTGAGCACTTAAAGCACCTGTTGAAAGTTGTTTACACTTTTTAACACATGCCCCACAAGATACACATCTTTCTTTTTCAAACCTAGGTAATGCCATCCCTATGATTCCAAAATCATGCATTCTAGCTTTAATGCAATCATTTGGACACCCTGTTAATGCTACTTTAAAGTGAAAATCATTTGGATAAATTTCTTTTTCAATTCTCTTTGCAAATTTCGTAGTATTATACTGAGCTTTTGGACAGATTTTATTTCCTATACATGAAGCTATATTTCTAGTACCTGCAGCTGGGTATCCTTTATCTTTGTCTTCTTGATTTATACTCATTTTTTCTATAACTGGTTGTATTATTTTGTTAACCTCATCCATTTTTTCCATTGGAATCCCTAGTATTTCAAAACCCTGTCTTGTTGTTATATGAATTTGCCCATTTCCATATTCATTTGCTATTTTAGAAACTATAATAAGACTTTCTGGATCTACACATCCACCAGGTATTCTTACTCTAAGAGCCGTTTCATATTTATTCTTAGTTATTCTATATGCATTTTTCATTACTTTCTTAGTATTTAAATCTCTTATCACAATCTTACCCTCCTAGTCTATTAATTTTTTAGCCTCAAAATAGTTAAATACAGGTCCATCTATACATATATAAGTATCATCCATTTTGCAATGACCACACTTACCTACTCCACAACACATCTTTCTTTCATATGAAACCCATATATTTTTTTCATCTAAATCTCTTTTTAAGAATTCTCTTACTGTAAATTTCATCATCATAGGTGATCCTACAACTATAGCCGATACATTATCAATATTTTTAATTTCAAGAGATGGGATATATTTAGTTACAAGACCTATATGTCCTTCATATCCTTCTTCTGCACCATCCACAGTTACTATAACATCTAGTTTCTCACTCCATCTTTTTAAATCATCTTTAAATAAAATATCTTTAGGTGATTTAAATCCTACTATTAACTTAAAGCTTTTGCATTTTTCAAAGTTATCATAATAATAATCCATTATCCCTCTTACTGGTGCTAATCCACTACCTCCAGCTACTACTACAATCTCTCTATCTTCATAAAGTGATATATCAAATCCATTTCCATATGGTCCTCTTAAGAAAAATTTATCTCCCACTTTATAACTAAATATTTCATCTGTAACTTTACCTACTTTTCTTATTGTAAAGTCAATATAGTCTTTACCTGTTCCCGAAACAGATATAGGACTTTCACCATATTTTGGTATTGATATTTCATAGAATTGACCTGGTAATACACCTTTAGAGTTGCACTTTGTTCTAAACGTCCATTCAATCTCTGTATGTTTTATTATTTCTAAAATTTCAGCTCCAACTGGTATATATGGATTCATATTATTTTTCCTCCTTATTTACTAGGTCATTTACTTTTTCTATACAAGTCGAAAAAGATATATATTGTGGACATGCATCATCACATCTACCACATCCAACACACATTTGATATCCAAATCTCTTATTAAAATCGTATATTTTATGTAATGTTTTAAATCTCATTCTATCTCCACGTAATCTTCTAAATGAATGTCCTCCAGCCATATCTGTATATCCATCAACATGGCATGATGCCCAAACCCTTCTTCTTTCTCCAACATTTTCATTTTCTTTGTAAAATATATCTTGCATAGTAAAGCATGTGCATGTAGGGCATACAAAGTTACATCTACCACAGGCTATACACCTATCATCGTACTCTCTCCACATATCATCCATACTCACTTTAAGAGTATTTATATTCTCATTTACGCTTATACTTATATCATTTTCCTTGACATAATCTACTTCAAAGTCTATATCTTCACCATCAAAATAATTACTAAACGCTTCATCGTTTATATGTAATTGTACTTCATCATTTCTAAAATTAAGTCCTATTGAGTAGTTATCAGTTTTATTAGAATCCATGCTTACACAAAAACAGTTCCTAAAGCTTTCACTACATCCGATTAAGACAAAATTAACTTTTTCTCTAATTCTTTTGTAGAAGTAATCTTCTTCTTTTCCATTTTCTAAATATATTTGGTCTATTCTTTTAATTCCATTAATATCACAAGCTCTTAAAAAGATTAATATATCTTTATCTTCTTTTTGATTAGCTTCTTTAAATTCATCCTCTGTAAAATAAAATAATGTTTCTGATATTGGTAAAACAATTTCCTTAGGTGAAAAATTTGATTTTTTATTTAGTTCTATTTCCTCTATATCTTCTATTTCCTTATACCTAACTACATCTGTATCAGAGTAAGTCCCTTTATATGCTAATGATACAGGTGCAAATAATTTATACTTTTCTTTTAACTTTTTTAATGAATTATTAAATTCATTTTTAGATAATTTTATTTTCATATAACCCACCTTTTCAAATCATTAATTTGTTAAATAAATATTAACACTATTTCAACTTTACTTCTGTGATATATATCACACTTTGACTAAAAACTAACAATTTTTATATATAAAAAATAGCAAAATACTTTAATTTTATTTTTCTTTAAAGTATCTTGCTATTTCAACTTTCCTTACATATATTTTTTTATTTTCAATCCTTACAAGTCCATTAGTTTCTAAAACCCTCATAGCCCTAGATAAGCTTTCTCTTGGACATCCTAACATATCAGCTAAATAAGTTATTGTTATTTTTATATCTATGAAATGCCATCCATCTATTTCTTTTCCGTATTCATTAGCTAATCTATAAAGTTTTGCGGCCAATCTTTTATCTATTTTTATTGAAATAGAATTTTTAACTTGCCTATATAATCTTCTATTTCGTCTTTCCATATAACTTATAATATTTTTAGTTAATTCAAAATCATTTTTCATCATACCTAAAAAGGTTTCTAAGTTGTATTCTAATATTAAACAATCTTCAAAAGCTTCGCAGCTTATAGTAGCCCTTTTAAATTCTAAATTTATTTCATTTACCATCTCCCCTTTATTTAATATAAATATTATCTTTCTATCTCCATTTTCACTTATTTTAAATATAGAAACTTTTCCATCAATCAAAATATAAACCTTATCAATTACATCCTTTTCATTAAATAATACATCTTTTTGATTTAAGTAAATTAATTTGCCGTACTTTAAAATTTCAACTTTTGTATTATTATTTATATTTTTAAATATCTTTACATGATCTAATTTATAATTATTATTTTTCATAAAGGCTTATTCTCCTTGAAAACTAATCTTCTAATCAATATTTTACTTTTTTATTTAAATCCTGTCCATAAATTGTATTTCATTTAACTTCTTTTATATATATAAATATTTTTAATAATTGCAAATCTATAAGTAAAGTACTAACATTTATGTAAACGACATAAGGAGGTGATATTTATTTTAGATAAATTAAAAAACTCCATGAAAAATCAATTTAATATATATGATAATTATAATATATATAAATATAACTTTGATTTCATGGGGGAATATATCTTGTCCAATTCTAAATATTTTTTAAATAAAAAAAAAATAATTTGGTCATATGATAATCGAGAATATATCTTTGCAAAAGATATACAATTCCTATCAAAAGATGTTCTTGAAAACAACTTGCTACCATTTGCTGACTATGCAATGAAAAATCTCGTACAAACAGATGATACTCACATGTCTACAGCTATCACTTTATTCATATCTTGCGAAAATATAGACGATATTCTAAAAAAACAAATTTCAAAAATAAAGAAAAGAAAAAGCTATATGTTTGGTCTTAGAGGTTACTCATCTTTGAGATTAATATTATTTGATAAACTAACAAATGAATTTATTTATAATTATGATTCAAAGGATATTATTCATTTTTATAAGGAGGTTTTATTATGAATTCATTGACTTTATTGTTAGTTAGCGCAATTATTTTATTTATAGGTTACGTTTGTTATGGTGGATATTTAGCTAAAAAATGGGGAGTTGATGATAATATAAAAACACCTGCTCATACAAAATATGATGGTGTAGATTATGTTCCTGCTAAATCCCCAGTATTACTTGGACATCATTTTGCATCTATCGCTGGTGCTGGTCCTATAGTTGGTCCTATTCAAGCTGCTGTATTTGGATGGATTCCAGTTGCCCTTTGGGTTTTAATAGGTAGTATATTCTTTGGTGGAGTTCAGGACTTTGGTTCATTATTTGCATCAATTAGGCATGATGGTAAATCTATAGGCGAAATTATAGAATTTAATATGGGTAGAAAAGGAAAAAAACTATTTTCACTTTTTGCTTGGTTGACTTTAGTTTTGGTAGTAGCTGCTTTTGCTAATATTGTTGCTGATAATTTTGTCTCTACACCTCAAGCTGCAAGCGCCTCTATGTTTTTTATAATTTTAGCTATTTTATTTGGTATAGCAGTTTATAGATTTAAAATGCCCTTGATTCCTGCAACTATAGTTGGTGTTATATTATTGTTTGGTTGTATATATTTAGGCTTTTTATTTCCTATAGTTTTAAGTAAGCAAACTTGGATAATATTACTTATGATTTATATATTTGTTGCATCGGTAACTCCAGTTTGGATATTACTTCAACCTAGAGATTATTTAAACTCTTATTTACTATATGCAATGATAATAGGTGCACTTTTAGGAATTTTCATTTTAAGACCTGAAATACAAATGGAAGGATTTGTTGGATTTAATGTTGAAGGTCAGTATTTATTCCCATTTTTATTTGTTACTGTAGCTTGTGGTGCCATATCTGGTTTCCATTCATTAGTCGGTTCTGGAACTTCATCTAAACAACTTTATAAAGAGTCAGACGCAAAAAAAATTGGATATGGAGCTATGCTTATAGAGGGTCTTCTTGCTATAGTTGCACTTATAACAGTTGCCTATATATCAAATAAGCAGTTTGGTAGCTTATTAGGAAATGGTGGCCCTGTAAATGTGTTTTCTGAAGGTATAGCTAACTTTATGATGCCTTTTGGTATACCTTTTACAGTTGGAAAGACATTTACATCACTTGCTATATCTGCATTTGCACTGACTTCACTAGATACAGCTACAAGACTTGGTAGATTTATATTCCAGGAGTTTTTTGATACTACTAATCCAGATGAAAAAGAATCTAAGAAATCAACTAATAAAAATCCTCTTACGAATATGTATATATCAACAATTATAACAGTTGTATGTTCTGGACTTTTAGCTGTTATGGGTTATGAAAAAATATGGCCAATATTTGGTTCAGCAAATCAATTATTAGCAGCTATAGCTTTAATGGCAATAGCAATTTGGCTAGCTAATTCTAAGAAAAGCTTTAAAGAGTTTATAATTCCTATAATCTTTATGTTTATCGTTACTATAGTGTCTCTTTGTTTAAATATAAAAGCTAATATAGGTGTCAACTATGCATTAGTAATAATAGCTGTACTTTTACTTATATTGGCACTAATCCTTATAAAAGAAGCTATTTCTTTTATAAAAAATAATAATAAAAATAAAGTAGAAAATAAATAAAAAGATGCATCTATAGATGCATCTTTTTATTTATTTTCTACTAATTAATTTATAAAAATTAGCTTTTGTTAACATAATATATGGTTCTAACCAAAAAAATCCTATTCCAAATGTAAGTACTGCTAAAATCGCCCATCCAATAAAACTAAGTTCTAGTATAAATAACTTACATTTGTTTCCTTTCATAATATTCATACTTAATTTTATAGCTTCAAAAACCCCCATACTTGGATTTTCTAATATTAAATATGGTGTCTGAGATATTGCTAATATAAGAATTTCTGTTAGTAAAATAACCAAACTTATAACTGCTATAACTATAAATGCGTAAGTACTTAAACTTCCATTTGAAAGTAGCATTCCTGTACCTATGCTAAGTAAAAAAAATATAGTTATACATGCTATTACAAAAGAAATTAAAGATAATATAAGTGTGTATAGAAACGACTTAAAAAAACTACTTTTATCCACAATCAAATCTCTAAATGTAGCTAATCCTGATGTTTCAATAAATCTCAAATAAAAACTTGGAATCCCAATAGTTGCCCATACTCCTATAAGGAAAGTTGATAATAATGATATTATTATAATAAAATTTGAATTTGTTTCACTCTGAATCATACTTATTAAAATTGTTATTACCGAATATACTAAAGATACTAATACGGGTGTAGTCCAATTTCCTTTTAACTGACTTTTTGATAATTCTTTCAATGCTGCTCTATCTATTTAAATCTCCTCCTTTTAGATACTTTTTATAATTATATGCTTTAATGTTTAAGCATAATTCATATTATGTTTTATATATTCAAATTTGTGATTAAACATTTTATTTTTTGATATATATTATATATAATAAAATTTTGAGGTGATTTAAATGATAACTATAATTTCTCCAGCAACAACAATGAATTTCGAAAAAGTTAACAATAATATTTCAAATTCTAATCCTTATTTTAATAAAGAAGTAAATTATCTTTCAGGTATTTTAAAAGAATTAAATAAAAATCAAGTAAGCAAACTAATGAAATTAAGTGATGATTTAGCTATTTTAAATTTAGATAGATATAAAGTTTTAGGAACTGATGAAAGTCCTTACTTACAATCTATTTTAGCCTTTAACGGTCATGTTTTTAATGCTATGAATATAGATGACTTTAATGAAATAGATTTTGAATTTGCAAATAACCATTTAAGAGTTTTATCAGGATTATATGGAGTTTTAAAGCCCTTTGATCTAATACAACCCTATAGGCTTGAAATGAAATCTAAGCTTGAAAATAATTTAGGTAATGATTTATATAAATTCTGGAAAGATAAAATAACTAGTTTTTTATATGATGATCTTTCAAAACAAAAATCTAAAATATTAATAAACCTAGCTTCTTCTGAGTATTCCAAAGCTATAAATTTTAAAGTGTTAGCAAAAGATTTTAATATAATTAATGTTGAATTTAAAGAATTTAAAAAAGAATCTAATACGTATAAAGTTATAGGAACTTATTCTAAAAAAGCTCGTGGTCAATTGAGTAGCTACATTATTAAAAATAAAATAGATGATATAGAGAATTTAAAAAAGTTTAACTCTGATGGATACAAATTTAATGATAGCTTATCGGATATAAACAACTTTATATTTACTAGGCAATAAAAATATATCTACATAATATGTAGATATATTTTTATTTAATACTTATTATAAGTTCTTCATTTTTTTTGATATTTTCCCCAAGTCTATTAATCATTGAGATTTCTGCATTTACATTAAATGTATTATTATCCATTCTTTTTATACCTATAATCTTATAACTGTCCACCCATATATCAGAGTCATACCTACTCCAGTTATACTTTTTATTCTTTTTTAATTCATTAACAAAACACATTTTTATTTTATAATCTAAATCGTATTTATTACTTATTTCTTTTTTATTATCTACAATAGATAAAAACATAATAAAAATTAAAATTCCTAAAACTATCTTTTTAATCTTCATAACTTCACCTTTTAGTAAATTTTTAATCTTTATTTAATTTTTGTAATTTAAGTAATATTATTCTTAAAAAACTATCTTTTATTAAAGTTTAATTATTTTTGTTTTTTATATTAGTTTAGATTCGTATATTTTAAAATATCTAATGTTAACTTATTTAGTTTTTGGGTATACATTAAAATGACTTAAAATTTGGAGGTTTCTGACTATGAAATATAACTACACAGTAGAATTAAATAATATATTAAATAATGTATATAAAGAGTTAGTATATGATTTAGCTAAAGCTAATCCACAAATAAATTTTTCTAAGAATGATTTAAAAAATACAAAATATATACTTTCAAAAGAAAGAGTATATCTTGGAAGTGATATGGACGATTTTATAATAAGTCATATACCTAAAGGTCATGACGGAAACCTATTTAGGGTTTCAATTTCAGAATATCACAATAGACTACATCCCAGATTTGAAAATTATAAAGGTGAGCCTATTGTAGATTCAACTTATACTAAATTTGCACTTTTACTTTGGGAAGATCACATGAATAATTTATTAATTGAAGATATTCAAAATCTTTTTAGTCAAAATGGATTTGTTGATTTTATTAATAATACATTAGATAATTACTTAGAAGAGTTATCTAATAGACTAAATGATTATAGAAATGAATTAATAGTAATTGAATTTGATAGCAAAGAAAATTTATTAAATTCAATAGCAGATATGATTGAATCTAATAAATTAGATTTTAAATTTGCTCATATATTAGTAGATATAGATAAGCTTCGAGACGATATGGCTAAAATGTCGGCTACATTTAACGTTTATAATGAATTTGATAAATTAGAAGATGATCCTAAACAATGTTTACTTAAATATCCAAAGTATAATTCTGATGAATTATTAAACTTGTTAATAAATAATTATGATTTTAAATTATCTAACAACAATTGTCTGACTAAAAATAAGCACTAAAAAAGTAAGAAGTTTTTAACTTCTTACTTTTTTATCTTTGTATAATAGTTCCAAAAAAGTCCATGTCTAAATGATCAAACTGTATATCACTTCTATTTTCATAAGTAAAACATATACCCTTAATCCAATTTCCTTTATAATTTCTTTGAAGTAAGTTTTCTACTAAAGAGTATGTTGTTATGCTAGCTCCCGTGCTTCCTTGAAAGTACTTTTGTTTCCAATTATTTTTATTTTTTTCTTCCTTTATGTTTATATATGCTATATTATCTTCTATTTTTTCTAATTCAATAGGAGACCCTTCGAATTGTAATTGAGACATTTTTTCTAAAATTTTATTGATTTTTTCATTAATTGTTGCATTTTTATTGATTTTTATATTTCCTAAAACTATAACTTCATCACTACTTGAATCTTTAGTTTTTATCTCAAATATATCATCTTGATTATTTATAGTTTCATTAATATTTTCATTGTTTTTATCTACAATACTGTTAATATTATTAAAATTTGTTTCTATATCATTTTCATTGCTTGTACATCCAGTTATCATAAGCAAAGTAAAAAATATTACACCAAATATCTTAATTATATTTTTCATATATTCCTCCATATAATTTTTATATAATAAATTATATGTCCCAATATAAAAAACTTATACTAAATATAAAATAAAAAAGAAGCTTGAGCTTCTTTTTTATTTTATATTATTTAATTCACAAACTAAATCCTCATCTTCTTTTGCCCACAAAAGAGTTCTATCTACTGCCCTTTTCCAGCCTTTATATAAAACCTCTCTTTTTTTATCACTCATCTTAGGAATAAATTCTGTATCAATTACCCACTTTTGCTTTATATCATCTTTATTCTTATAAAATCCTACTGCAAGTCCAGCAAGATAAGCAGCTCCTAAAGCTGTTGTCTCTATAATTTTAGGTCTATCAACATTTACATTTAATATATCAGATTGGAACTGCATTAAAAAGTTATTCGCACTAGCTCCACCATCTACTCTCAGACATTTTAACTTTAATTTAGAATCTTCCTCCATAGCATTTAATACATCTTTAGTTTGATATGCAATAGATTCAAGGGTTGCCCTAACTATATGCCCACGTTTAGCCCCTCTAGTCAATCCAAAAATAGCTCCTCTTGCATACATATCCCAATAAGGTGCTCCTAATCCAGTAAATGCAGGAACAACATATACTCCATTTGTATCATTTGCTTGATTAGCATAATACTCAGACTGACCCGAATCATAAATCAACCTTAATTCATCTCTTAACCACTGTATCGATGCTCCTCCAACGAATATACTTCCTTCTAGTGCATAATTTATTTTTCCATTAACTCCCCAAGCAATAGTTGTTATTAAGCCATTTTTAGATTCAACAATCTGATCACCTGTATTCATTAATAAAAAGCATCCTGTTCCATATGTATTTTTTACACTACCTTTTTCAAAACATGTTTGACCAAATAGTGCGGCTTGCTGATCTCCTGCACAACCTGAAATTGGTATTTTTGCACCTGCTAACATTTCTTCATCTGTATATCCATATATTTCACTTGATGGTCTAACTTCTGGCAACATACTTCTTGGTATATCAAGTTCTTTTAATATATCTTCATCCCATTTTAATTCTTTTATATTGTAAAGCATTGTTCTTGATGCATTAGAATAATCTGTTACATGAACTTTACCTCTTGTGAAATTCCAAATTAACCATGTATCAACGGTTCCAAATAGTAATTCTCCATTTTTAGCTTTTTCTTTAGCTCCCTCTACATTATCTAGAATCCACTTTATTTTTGTTGCTGAAAAATAAGCATCTATTATTAATCCAGTTTTTTCTTTTATAATAGATTCTAATCCTTTTTCTTTTAAATCGTCACAAATTTCTGCAGTTCTTCTACATTGCCAAACTATAGCATTGTAAATAGGCTTTCCAGTAATCTTATCCCATACTATAGTTGTTTCCCTTTGATTTGTTATTCCTATTGCTGCTATTTCATCAGGTCTTATAAACGAAGTCTCTAAAACTTCTCTCAAAACCCCACTTTGACTTCCCCATATTTCCATAGGATTATGTTCTACCCATGAAGTTTTTGGATAAATTTGACTGAATTCTTTTTTGGCTGATGAAACTATATTTCCATATTTATCAAATAAGATTGCTCTAGAGCTAGTGGTTCCTTGATCTAGAGCTATTATATATTTTTTTTCCATAATCTTTGCTCCTTAAAGTTGTCTATTATATAGTATCCTTTAAGTAAATATTAACAATAAAACAAAATGACTACAATGTTTTTAAGTAATTTATTATTATCTCATCTTAATTTTATCTCGTATTTACAACTCTTATATAAAACAGGAGTGCCTCTAGTTTTATCATTATCAAATTGTACTATCTCAACTTTATGTATTCCTTCTTTTATTTCTTCATCACATATAGTTAGTGTAGCTGAATTTTCATTACTTAATCTTTCTATAGAATTTAACTTTTCATCTATATATATATAGCTTGGTTTAGAATTATCAATTCCATCTGATTGAAGTCCCAGATGTAAAAAAGCTTCATGTTCCTTCGTATATAAAATAGGTATATTGCCTTTTTCTTTTATTGAAGTCGGGGTATTTATGTAAATATTCCCTTCTCCTTTCTCACTACTTAATCCATTTGGTATTGTTTTTTCTTCCTCTACCTTATTTTCTACAATTTCTTTAGAGCATCCAGTGATGGAAATTATAAATAATAGTAATAATAGTATTTTTTTCATTAAGCTCCTCCGATTAAAATATATATTATTACTTATTATTTCCATATTTACACAAAAAAGTATGTATTTTAATATTAAAATACATACTTTTTTATCTCTATTAAGCTACTTCTAATTCTTCATCTTCTTCTTCTGTCTTTTTACTTCTATCTTTAACAAATTTTAGAATATAATGTACAAGCATTCCTACCCCAATTGCAAATACTAAATCAAATACAACTGTAAATACAAATGTTATAATTAATACTAAAACATCCGATTTGTCTGAAGATAATAATTCTTTAAAATGTTTCCATTCACCCATATTGTATGAAACAATAATAAGAATTGCAGCTAAAGTCGTCATCGGTATAAGTTTTGCCAGTGGCATAAGTATAACCATTATAAGAAGTAAAGTTATCGCATGGACTATACCAGCTATAGGACTTCGTCCTCCACTTCTTACATTCGCTGCAGTTCTTGCTATAGCCCCTGTTGCTGGAATTCCTCCAAAAATTGAAGATGCTATATTACCAAGACCTTGTGCAACTAATTCCATATTTGAATCGTGTTTATCATTTATCATATTATCTGATACAACACAAGAAAGTAGCGATTCTATTGCTCCTAATAAAGCAATTGTCATTGCTGGCTTTATTAAGCTTATGATTGTTTGTATATCCATATGTGGTATTTGTGGCTTAGGTATAGCTGATGATATATGCGTAAATCTAGTGCCAATAGTATCAGATGGTAAATTAAATATATTTACGATTATTGTAGATAATATTAAAGCTATTATTGAAGCGGGTATTTTCTTGTTTATTTTAGGCCAATAAACTAATATAAAAATACAGGCTAGTCCTATTAGAAATGATACTATATCAAAGGTTGATATATGATGTATATAACTTTCTATTTTTCCTATAAACTCTGCTGGAACATCTTTTATCTCTAAACCAAAGAAATCTTTTAATTGAGTTGTAAGTAATGTTACTGCTATCCCACTAGTAAATCCTACTGTTATAGTTTGTGGTACATATTTTATTAAAGATCCAAATCTAAGTAATCCCATGATTACAAGTATAATTCCTGCCATAGTTGTTGCTGTTATAAGTCCCGTTACTCCATAAGTCTTAACAACTCCATAAACTATTACAACGAAAGCTCCTGTAGGTCCTCCAATTTGAACTTTACTTCCACCTAAAAAAGAAATTACAAAACCTGCAAATATAGCTGTTATCAATCCTTTTTCCGGTGATACACCCGAAGATATGGCTAAAGCTATAGATAAAGGAAGAGCTATTATAGCAACTATAATTCCCGATACTATATCCTTTCCAACTTGTTCTTTGGTTAATTCATTATTATTAATCATTTTAAATAACTTTGGTAACACTTAAACACTTCCCTCCAAAACTAATTATTACAACATTTAATATAATAATCCTATTTTTGATTAAAGTCTACATAAAAATCAAAAAAATTATTAAAAAAATAAAAGATATTGCTTGTTCGAACTTTAATTACAATTCAATTATTTTTAATTCGTGTTTTAATTGTTTTTATTTGATATAATTTTAAAATTCATCAAACTATTTTTTAATAATGCATATGTTATTGCTTATTTATGTTCCATAATGAAAGTATGATTTAGATTTTATTTTCATTTTTAATTTTTTTTATTATTCGTATTTTTTCTTCTTTCATTCATAATATTTTAATACAGAAAATTCACTTTTTTCTGTGATATAATCTATAATATAAATAGTAAAACTTTATTTATTTAAGCATATGTAAAAATTTATAAAATCTTTATAATATTTAATTTGAATTTCCGTTAAAATTTTACATATTGATTTATTTTCTTTTTAAGTTTTTTATGATAAAATATGTTATATATTTATACTTGCTTGAATATAAATTTAAATGTGAAACTTGTACATAATATAAATATAGTTTAGTTTCAAGCATAACTTGTTATCATAATTTAAATTTGAGATAATCTAGGAGGATTAATATGAGCTTAAAAGACAAATTTGCAGAGTCATATGCTAGATCAAAAACAATGACTGGTCCTGAAAAAAAGGCTAATGAAATAATGGGAAAACTTTTACTTAAGAAAAGTATCGTTCCTATGATTATTATGTTAATTGTTTGGATTGGTGGTTTTTCTTTAAAAGTTAACGGTTGGGTTTTATTAGGTGTTGAAATATTATTAGCTATAGGAACTTATTTCTATATTAAAAAACAAGGTGATAAGTATCAAAACTTCAAACCTTTTGTAGGTAATTTAATAAGCCTTGAGAAAAAAGGTAAAAAAGAATATGTTGCAATAATAAAGCAAGGTAAAAAAGTTGATAAACTTCAAATAAAATACGGCGGCGAAGAATTAGAAAAAGTTAAGAAAAACCAATTAGTACAAATAAGCTATAATAAAGACGAAAAAATAGCAATAGTTGTTACTAGATAATTTTTTATAGGAAAAGCTTCTACATATATGTAGAAGCTTTTTTAATCTTTTAATATATATTTCTTATATATCTTTAAAGCAGTAGCTAATTGATCAGGACACGATGTATCTCTATTTTTACATGGTATTTTTTCAAAAGTTTCAATTATTTCATCTATATTTTTTCCTTCTATTAAATTTTTAATTCCTATTAAATTCCCTGCACATCCTCCCTCAAATATAACATCTATAAGCTTATCCCCTTCAATATCTAACAAAATAGATTTTGAACATACACCTTTGGTATAATATCTATACATATTCATCACCTTTACAATATATTTTGTTATTATATTTATTTATTATTTTTCTAATTTATGTTAAGTTTTGATGAAATATTAAAATATATATTTTAATATTTCAATTAATATATATAATTATAATTAATAAGTATATTTTGCATATATATTTAAAGATGTGTATATACTTTTACAGATTAAAAGTTAGGAAGTGATTAACTATGAATTCCACTAATACATCTAATAAACTTAATTTGTTTAATACTCTGTTTAAACTTATATTTGTTGCATTTTGGATTATTTTTTGGTTTATAGGTGTTATATTAACTGATAATAAATTTAATCAATTATCTACAACCTTGTTTATATCCTATAGTTCAATTTGTATAATTTATATTATTGCCTACTTAGTTTATATGAAAGTAACTAAAGTATACGAAAATAAAATAGAAATCTATTATAAATTAGTTACAATTTTATCATTTGTATTTTCATCATATAGTTATTATATCTTACCTCTAAGTATGTTTTGGTTTTTAGTAAAACTTTCAGTATTATTTTTTTATATGTATATATCTATATTAAAAGTATATAAATATAAAATGGAGGAAGGCGTTGTAGGTATTATTGGTGCAGCTTTAATGATTTTCATGTTTGTAAGATACTAAATTTGAAACATTAGACATATGAGTTATTTTTTGTTATTATTTATCTTGATAGTTAATACTATAATAAAAAAATTTTAAAGGAGTTAATACTATGGAAAAAAAAGTTTTAGCCACTGTAGGCGAAAAAGAAATAACTAATATCGATATTGAAAATGCTTTAAAAAGTTTAGATCCATATCAAGCTATGCAATTTAATAATGAAGAAGGTAAAAAAAGATTATTAGAAGATTTAGTTAATCAAGAACTATTCTATCTTGAAGCTAAAGAGTCTAACTTACATAATGATGAAAACTTCAAAGCTGAAATGAAAAGAATTGAAGAGAATATGTTAAAGCAATATGCTATAAATAAAATATTAACATCTATAAAATTAACTGACGAAGAAGTGGCTAACTTCTATGCAGCTAATAAAGATAAATTTATAAAACCTGAAACAGCATCAGCTAAACACATATTAGTTGATAATGAAGAAAAAGCAAATGAATTATTAACTAAAATAAACAACAATGAATTATCATTTGAAGAAGCTGCTAGAGAGCATTCTACTTGCCCTTCTAAAGACGCTGATGGTGATTTAGGAGTATTCCCTAGAGGTCAAATGGTTCCTGAGTTTGAAGAAGCTGTATTCTCTATGGATAAAGGTGAAGTTAGAGGTCCAGTTAAAACTCAATTTGGATATCATTTAATAAAATTAGAAGATTTAAATGAAGGCGGTCAATCTGAGCTTGATGAAGTAAAAGATGAAATAGCTAAAAGCCTAATGTATCAAAAACAAAATGAAGTTTATTCTTCTAAGATAAATGACTTAAAAGGTAAATATGTAGATTTAGTTAAACTTAACGACTAATATTAAATAAAAAAAGGATAACTTTATAGTTATCCTTTTTTTATCTAAGACTTTATTTTTTTATAGCAATACTCAATTATATCTCTTCTTTTTATTATCCCTATAAAAATATTTTGATCATCTATTACAGGTACAAAATTCTGATTCATCGACTTAGATATTAAGTCCTCTATATTTGCATTTATAGATACAGGCTTGTTATCCATCCTTCTTTTTATATCACATATGCATACATCTTCTATGGCTGTAAGTTCCAAGTTTAAATCATTTTTTAAAGCCCATAGCAAGTCTCCCTCTGTTATCGTACCCACATACTCCCCATTTCGATTTATAATAGGTATAGCAGAATATCTATGATACTCCATTTTTTCTAATGCCTGTCTCATTGTATAGTCATCATATATATATGCTACTTCACTTTTGGGTGTTATAAAAAATAGTATATTCAAATACTACACCTCCTATTAAGTAGTATAAATTTAAACCTACTTAACATTTTATCATATATTCTAAAATATTAAAATCTTTCCATTTCCTTCAAAGTTAAAAAATAGCTATCTTTTTATAGATAGCTATTTTTTATTAATAATGAACTTTTATTAAGTGAAACCTTATAGATTTATCACTCCATCCTAAATCCCAAGGAACCAGCAATCTATCTGTATTATGACATGTAACTAAAGGATATCCCTTAGAGTCAACTCCTGTGACAGTAGAAACATGAGTTATTCTTCCACCTTTTTCATAAGCTACTATATCACCAGGAGTCATGTTGTAGGCTAATTTATATACATCTTCGTATGAACCTTTACATATTAAAGATCCTCTTCCACTATTTAACATATAATTTTTGAATCCTTGTGCATTAACCCATGCCTTCGTTCCTTCTCTTCCCATATAATTCCACGTACCATTTTTCTTAAATCTTCCACTTTCATACATTATCTGAGAGGCATAATTTGCACAGTCTCCTCCATCTGGGTTAAAATCTTTATACTGTGGATTAAACTTCATTCCATGTTCTTCATCAGCTGCAGCTCCACAATATTTATGAGCATATTCAATAGCTTTTTTCTGCTCATTTGTAAGTGAAAAATCCTTTTTATCATTAGCCATAATATAATTTCTTATATCATCTGACTTTATATTATCTAAATGAAGTGAATCCGCAAAAGGATCTGTATACCATTCTTTTGTAATTAAGTATTCATTATCAGTAATTCTCATATTAAGGTAATGATATGTCCCAATTCTAAACATATTTTTAGTATCTAGTTGATTTTCATAAGAGTAATTATATTCTGTAGATACTACACATATAATTCCATATAAATTCTCTTCTTTTTCTTTTATTTTTCTAATTTTTACTCTAGTTTTTATATCATTAAATTTTACACCTTGCTTAAATGACCAATTCTCTAAATACTTCATTTTAGTTACTTCTTGTTCATAAGCCCAAAGTCCAAATTTATGATTTACATCATATAATTTTTTTAATACTTCATCATTTTTTGTTAGTATAGCCTTATTTCTATGATCAAATAAATTTTCTAACAATAGTTGGAATTTAGCGGTTTCCGATTCCTCCTCCATCTTCTTAGATGCCCTTAAATTTATAAAAGTACTAATGTTTTTTTCCTTATTAAAACTTAAAACTATACTCCCAATGACAAAAACACCTACCAAGAATAGTATTTTGCTTATTTTCTTCCTATTGATTTTTTTTCTTATGTTCAAATTTATGCCTCCTATCAAATAATAGACTTAAGCTGAAAAATACGTAGTATTTTAAAGGTATTATAATATTTTATATAGTTTTTACATTTTTTTAGCCAAATATAATTAAATTTATGGTATAATTGTCTAACATTCAATCAAAGGAAAGAGGTGCTCAATTGCTAACAAAAGTAAAACTGTCTAAAGTAAATAATGTTCTTACTAATAATATATATGCAGATATTTATTTTTTAAGTGAGGAAAATTTTGGAGATATAACAAAACTATACGAAGAAGTAAGTAATTCTATGGATAATAAAAATTGGCTAAAGAATAGAGATTATGATTCTTTAAAAAAAACCATTGATAATGGTGGATTTATAATAGGTTGTTATGTCGGTTTAGAGCTTATTGCTTGTGCACTTTGTGACGTACCTAATATAAATGATTTAGAGACTTTAGATTCTTTAGGAATTTCTATTGAAGATTTTAAAAATACTTACATTTCAGGATTTGTTATGGTTCATCCTATGTATAGAGGAAATTCACTTCAACTTAAATTGTTAGACCTAAGAATAGATATAGCTAAATCTCAACGTAAAAAATATATAGTAACAGTTGCTGCTGTTGATAATATACATAGTCTTAATAATATAGTTAGTCGAGGTTTCGATTTTAAAATGCAACAAGAAAATAACTATGGTATTTTAAGAAATATTTTCCTGAAAGATTTATTCCCAAATGATGTTAATGAAAATATTTCAAATGAAGAAAATATAACTTGCGTAATTTAAAAGAGACCTTTTAGAAAAGGTCTCTTTTCCACGTTGATAGTTCTTAGAGGTCTTTGTATTTCATAATATATAGTATTCCGTAAAATATAAATTTGATACAATTTTAATTTTAAATAAAAAGTAACTATTTTTATTCTTTTTTATAAAATAATTATAAGATTAATATTTTTATATATTATAGGGGGGATTTACTATGGATATAAATGTAAAAGCTAGAGAACTTGCATCATATATTAAAAATACTAATGAATTTAAATCTATGAATAAAGCAAAAAAAGAACTAGATAAAAATGCTGCTTTAAAAAAACAACTTGATGAGTATCTAAAAAAGAAAAATATTATTTATTCTAGATATAAAATAGAAGATGCATCAAAAAAAATAAGTCAGTTAAATCGAGATTATGATAAATTTTTTAACCATCCATTAGTATCTAATTATATGAAATCAAATAGGAATTTTAATTCTATGATGGAAAATTTATATAAACAAATAGAAAATGAATTAACAAAATAAAATAAAATAAAAGAGACTATAAAATAGTCTCTTTTATTTTTCAAAATGTTGGTAATCTTTAAGAGATTTCCAATCACCTCCCCAGGTCCAACCTCTTTTTATAAAAGCTTCATAACATGCATCACCTTTTTTAATCATACCTTTTACATTTTTTTCTCTATCTATATATTTATTTCCTTCATTTGGACTTACAACTCCATTTTTAACCATAGGATTTATAAGTGGGTTTATATCTATAGCCAACCCTTTAGAGTGATTAGAAATTACATCTGATCCTTCTATAACCCTGTAGCAAAATGCAGACGTATTGTTATCTTTCATCGACTGATTATCATCTGCATTATACTTATCTATTAAGTTCATCTTTTCAATAGGATATTTATTTTCATATAAATCTTTAAATATATCTAAAACTTCAGATGCTACTTCCTTATTAACTATCATTTCACCTATATGTGCTTTATTATCAAATCCATAATATGTGATTTTTAAATAAGATAAACTATTTATATCTACTAAATCTTTTTTAGGGATAGACTTTCCTATCATGTTCTTATAAACTTCGTCAGGAATACTTGATTTTGTAAACTGAGGTTTAAAAACTTCTTTTTTACTGGTTTCAACCTTTTGGTTTTCTTTTTTACTCTCTTTAACTTGATGTTTACTACATCCAACTATCATTATTATTGATAAACATAAAAGTAAACCTACTAAATATTTTTTATAAATTTTCATTTTAAACTCCTTTTTAATATAATAAATATTTCTACTACATATATTTTATAATAAAAAAATCAAAGCTCATAGTATAATACTATGAGCTTTGATTTTTTTATTATATTAGTGTTACATTTTTCCCATCATATTTTTCATCATATTTTGCATATACATGTAGTAATTCATCCACATATCTTGCATATCATTCATTTCCATTTGTTCCATATTCATATATGGTTCTTCCATACATGGATATTTAGATGCAAAATTACCCATATATTGCATAGGCTCCATGTTATATATAGGGTTTATATATAATCCAGTTTCTTCTTCTTTCATCAACATTATATCATCTAAATCACAATATTCATCTTTTTCAAAATAGCAATCATTCATATCATAATACTCATATTCACACTTTTGTTTAATTTCTTTTTTAGGCATTTCTTTGTGTGTTGGGCAAACATATTTAACTTCACAATCACAACTTGGCTTCATTTTCTTTTCACACTTAGTAGCTGGCTTTACATAACTACACTTAGATTTACAAGGTTCATTCATACCTAAATCAACATAACAAGTTTTTTTCATTGTCTTACAAACATCCATATCGTGGCATCCTTTTATTTTATCTTTACATTTTTTCATCATATCTTCACATTTGTTAGATTTATCTTCGTACTCTTTTATTTTTTCTCCAGCTACTTTATAGCAGTTCATAGCTTTCTCATCACACTTCATAGCTTGAGAGAATAAACATTTTGCTTGCTCATTTTCATTTTGAGCTTTTTCAAATAAACACTTAGCTTTTTCACAGAATTTTTCAGCATCATTACCTGCTCTTTCTGCTTCTTTATATAAGCACTTAGCTTTTTCACAAAGTTCTTCTGATCTACATAAAAGATCATTTGCTTGCTTTCTTAACTTATCAGCTTCACATTCATTTTCCATAGATTCCTTAGCCAATCTTTTTGCTTTAGCTTCTAATGCCTTAGCTTTTTTATCAAACTCTCTAGCTTCTTCATATGATTCAGTGGCTAAGCACTCACAATTTAATGCTTTTTTAAATAGCTTTTCTGCTTGTTCAGCTAGTTTCGCACATGTATCATCAAATTTTATTTCGCAGTCTTCACATGGACCTGGAGGACAGCAAGCAAATTCATGCTTTTTACATACCATATCCATCTCTTTACATGAGTCTACTTTTTTACATGGTTCTATTGGCTTACATGGCTCACACTTTTTATGAACCGGCTTTTTACATGGATCGCAATAAACTTCTTTTTCTTTTTTTTGATGGCACCCTGTATTCATAGCACAGCTATTATTACATTTTTTTTTCTTTCTCATAGTACTCATAGCTAGTCAAAACCCCTTTGTTGTATTTTATTTTAACTAAGCAATTTTATATGCTTAATAATAATTATATGAAACTCATTTTTTCTGGTTACTATTAATAGCTAAAATTTATACATAAATTACCTTTAAACTTATTTTTTTCTTACTATAAAATATAAATTTTTGCACATCCTATTATTGATACAAATTAATATCAAAACACAATATTATAGTTGATTGGAGTGATTTAATTGAATAATAATGAAATGAATAATCAAATGAATAATCAAATTGATGATTATACTAACAAGGGTAAAGAGTATATAGAAAAAGCTGAAAATAAGGCAAATGAACTTTTATCTAAAGCAAATGATTTAGCTCATGATATGGTTGATAAAACATCAGATATTAGTGATGATGTGAATAATCTCTTAAAAAAAAAGACCAAATTAAAATAGGTCCTAATGATGAATGTAGCTGTGGTATAAGTTGTGAGTGTTTTGATGAACCAAAAACTACAGTTGACTATGTAAAAGATTATGCTAAACAACATCCGGTAATAACTGCTACTGCTTTATCTGCTACAGTTTTAACAGGTGTTAGTTTAGTTAGTCCAAAGACCAGAAAAATAACTGTACCTGTTGCAAAATATGCAATTAAGCAACAAGCTAAATTTTCATTAGGGTTAGGAATGTTAGCTATGGCAAGTTATTTAACTAACCAACATAGTTAATGTATTAATTATAAAAAAATAAATAAGGAGCTAAAATTTTATAGCTCCTTATTTAAAGTTTGATTTAGTTTTTATTTATATCTATTGTATTTGAGTCTACAGTAACATTATAAGTTATCTTTTTATCCTTAATTTCATTTAGGCTTCCTTCAAATTTATTCATATTTGAACCATTGTTATCTTTGTTCTCAAAATTAATTCCATTTAATGAATTTAAATTAAAATTCATATTATAGTTATCTATAGGTAAATTTAAGTATACCTCTCCTGTTTTATTTTCTATATTTAAATTTTTAGAAATTGGTATACTAGATTCCACATATACCATTCTCGAATATCTGTCAGCAATTATATTTACTGATTCTGGTATAAAGTTTTCTACATCTTCAATAAATATATCATTAGGCAGAGATTCTAAGTATACATTTCCTTGAGTGCTAACTTCTACATTATTTATACCTAGCAACTCACTAGTTTTTAAATTTATATCACCTATAGAGCTTAATCTTAATTTCTCTAAGTGTTTAACTTCTTTAGGTAAACTTAATTCACCTTGATTTGTATTAAATACTATTTGACTAGATAGTACATCTTTATCTCTTACAATTAAACTACCAGTTTTTGTATCAGCTTGAATATCTACATTATTAGGAACATAAATAATTATTTTATTGTTACCTAAATTTATCATACTTAAAACAGCATCTCCAAAGCCTTGTACTTGTATATTTAAATGTTGACTTTCATCATTTTCTTTTACACTAAATACTTTATCTTTATTTTCTATAGTCAATGTTTTATCAGTGTAACTTCCAACTTGTACTATTTTAATCTTGTCAGAATTACTTTTTCTTATTTCTACGCTCATATTTTTAGTATCTATATCTAGCTTATTTATATCTACTTTTTTCTCATATATTTCAACTTCTTCATTAGCCTTCTTTATAGTTTTGTTTATATAATTTGTTGCAAATGGAACTGCTGCTATTGATGATGATATAGTTCCAACAATTCCTATTACAATTAAAATAACAGCAAATATAGTTATCTTTTTATTCATCTATATCATCCCCTTTGTAGTTTATTTTTCTTTCTTTTGCAACTATATATTTTTTCTTGTTTTTTAACCAATGCATGTATCTTTTGTATAAAGTTTTCCCTAATTTTAATATATAAAGATATACTTGTATTCCTAAAATATCAAAACCTATTATCCCTATACTAATAAATACTATAAGTAAAGCTATAGATAAGTCTAAAGCGAATAAAGGCCCTGATGTCCCTATTAATGCTATAAATGCTATATTTAATGCCCCTATAGTAATTCCAGCTGATACCATAACTAATATAAATATTAGCCATATAATAAGTAAAATAAAACTAAGTCCTGCCAATAAAAATTTTATGAGCTTTGTTGATAATCCATCTTCATCACTTTTTAAATTTGGAGTTAACTTATTATTTATAACATCCTTAGTCTTATAAAAGGTTTCTTTAGTTCTTAACTTTATCTGACTTAAACTATCATGAATTCTATCAAATCTTTTATTATTATAATTAATTTTGCTTTCTTTCATCTCTCCAACTAAATCTCTAACAATAGATTTTGGTGAACCTAGGGATTCTATAATTTGTATATCACTTTTACCTTCTATTTCCCCGTCAATAAAATATTCTTCATAATCTCTTAATATATCATTAACTTCATCTTGTGAAAAATGGTTAGACAAATAGTCTTTTAATATTTCTAAAAATTCTTTTTTATTCAACACTAATTCCTCCTTAATCTAAATTAATAAGATAGTCTACCGCACTAGTAAAATTTCTCCATTCATTTATGAGACTTACTAAATTCTTTTTTCCAAGTTCCGTTATTTTATAATATTTTCTTGCCGGACCTTCATTAGATTCTAATATATATGTCTCAAAAAATTCTTCTTTTGTTAATCTTCTCAATAAAGGATATATTGTGCCTTCATTTACTTCTATGACCTTTGAAATATTTTGTACAATCTCATATCCATACATATCTTTTTTAGATATGAGTGCTAATACACATATTTCTAATACTCCTTTTTTAAACTGTGTATTCATCAACTCCATCCTTTCTATTTAATTAATAATTACTGTGTTTTATACAGTACTGGGTTTAATCGCATTTATAAATATATAATAACACAGTACTGTGTGTTACACAATACTGTGTTATTATATATTTATATTTTTTAATAGGTATACCATAATATGGTATACCTATTTTCTATTTTACATATTCTGTTACTAATTTAATTGTTTCTATTATAGATTGTAAGTTAGTTCTTTCATATCCATGTGATGCAAATATTCCTGCTCCTATCAAAGCCGTCTTAACATCATAACCTGCTTTTAACATAGCTCCTGCATCTGATCCATAGTTAGGATACGTGTCAACTTTATATCCAATATTATTATTTTTAGCAATGTCTATAAGTTTTGAAGTTAACTCATAGTCATATGGCCCACCTGAATCTTTAGCACATATGCATACATCATATTCAGTTGAGTTTTGTCCTTCTCCCGGGCACCCCATATCTATAGCTATAAATTCTTTTGTATTTTCTGGTATTGCAGCTGATGATCCATGTCCTACCTCTTCATAGTTACTAAAGAAGAAGTTTACCGTATGTTTAGGTTTTATTCCAACAACTTTTAGATATTCAATAACATATAAAGCTGCTGCTACAGATGCCTTATCATCTAAATGTCTAGATTTAATAAATCCAGAATCTGTTATTTTAACTCTTGGGTCAAATGATATAAAATCTCCAACCTCTATACCAAGTTCTTCAGTATCTTCTTTAGAACAAACTTGTTCATCTATTACAACCTCATAGTTTGCTGGTACTCTAGGTAGTTCTCTACAATCTGAGTGAATATGCACAGATGGTTTTATAGTTTGTATAGTACCTTCGTAAGCTTTTCCATTCCTTGTATGTATTTTGCAACATTCCCCTTCAATAGATGTCATCATATATCCACCTACTTGAGTTAATGCTAATCTTCCATTTGACTTTATTTCCTTGACCATAGCTCCTAATGTGTCAACATGACAAGATAGGGTTTTTTGATAATTATCATCTTCTCCTTTTATTGTAGCAACTACAGCTCCTTTATTTGTAACCTTGTAATCAACTTTAAGCGTTTTTAATACATCCGTTATATAATTTACTACATTTTGAGTATATCCAGACGGACTTGGAATGTTTAAAACATCCGTTAAATATTTTTTTACTATATCAGCTTTGTATTCCATAACATAAACCTCCTATTTGTTTATATATAACCTATAAATAAATAATAAATTAAAGATATTACTATAAGAGTTATAAATACTTTTTCTAGTCCAATTATAATTAGCTCAGTTGTTTTAAGTGGAATATCTGTACTAGATATATATAGTACATTCGTAGTTATAGATACCGTTTGCCCAATAAGCACAATAAATATTATAAGAGTTGTTATACTTGTTGATTCATTATTTACAAGTTCTATATATCTACCCCCATTGAACAAGCCTAAGCATATAAACTCACTTAAACTACTTTTCCCTGGTAACTTCAATGCTTCTATAAATGGATTTAAAATATTACTAATACTCTCAACTAGTCCTGTATTATTAATAATAAACTCTCCTACAAATATAATTATAACTAAATTTGGTAATATTGTCATAATTATATTAAATGATTCCTTAAAATTTTCTATCATACAATAAATCAATTTTTTCTTTTCTTTATTTTCCAAATATCTTTGAATAGACTTTTTAAATTTATTACTTCTAAAATTACATTCTTTATATTTTACTTTTAAAAAATACGATTTTTTCTTTTGTCTTAAAGGCCATATTCTACATACTACACTGTTTATAATTATACTCAAAATTATTGATATAATTATTGTAAATGCCTTAGACTGTATTTTAAGCTTATCAGCTAAGTAAATACTATTCATTATACTAAAAAATGAAAAACAGGATATAATTATGCAAGCCTCTGATTGTCTTAATTTACCTGATTTATATAATTTATTAGTCATAAACATTCCAGTAAATACATCTACGAATAAATATACAAATACATTTAATACACTTTTACCACTTAAATTTAAATTTTTCTTAGTATATTTATTAAAATACCCTTCTGTAACTTCTATTAATCCATAATCTGTTATCAAAGGCATAAATAATACACCTAAAGAAAATACTATTGTGTACTTTAATATAATTTCTTGCATAAATAATAAGCTATCATTATTATGTAAATAATATTCTTTCTGAGAAAATATTATTAAAACCAATAGTATACTTATTGGTCTTAATAATGTGATAATATTATGTACAATTTCATTATTGTTTTTCTTATCATATTTTAAGATAGGAATTATAGATCCAAATATAACCATTAAGACTATATATAGTTTTAACAAATGTATATATCTTTCTTGAATAAATAAGGCCATATGGTGTATTAATGTATTTACATACCCATTTATACTTATAGGTATAAAAAATATAGTTATCCCTATAATAGAATATATTACTATTTTAAAAGAATCTAAAATTTCAAAGTCATAAGTTGAATTAGTTTTATTATTTAAATCTATATTCTCCAAATTTCCACTTCCTTTACATATATTTAATATATAATTGATTTAATTTTTATATAAATGTATAATACTATCATTAGCTAAAATTATAAAAAAGAGGTGATATATTGGATAACACCAACAAAACAATTTTAATTCTTACTGCTCAATTTGGTGCAGGACATGTAAGTGCTGCAAACGCTATAAGAGATTACATACTTGATAAAGAACCTACATATAATATAGTTATCCAAAACTTTATAAGTGCTAGTATTCCACGGATGAACAAACCCCTTGTTAAACTTTACGAGGCTAATACTAAATATACTCCAGGGCTTTATAACTACTATTATTATTTAAAAAAGTCTTTTGACTCAAGACATGATGTATCTTATAAAATGTATACACCTAAATTATCGGAATACATAATACAGACAAATCCGGATCTTATAATATCAACTTTTCCGATGGCATGTGCCTGTGTTGATCATTTTAAATCGAAAAATCCTGATTTTTCAGTACCTACAATAACAGTAGTTACAGATGTTGTAGATAGCCTTGAGTGGATTTATCCTAGTACAGATATGTATTTTGTAGCATCTCATGAAATAAAAAATAGATATGTACAAAAAGGAATAAACCCAAATAAAGTAAAAGTCACAGGAGTTCCAGTAAAAAAAGAGTTTAATAATCACTCTGATATTCAGTATGATAAACATAAGCTTCTTATAGTAGGCGGAGGTAGAGGATTATTTGATATGGAAATTGACTTTTTTTACTATATAGATGAACTTTTAAAGTCTTATAATCATCATTTAGAGGTTACTATTGTATGTGGTAAAAATCATAAACTATATGATAAATTGACAGAAAAAAAACCACTTAGAAATATAAATGTTTTAGGATTTGTAACTAATATGCCATCTCTATTAAAAGATCATACCTTACTTATAACAAAACCCGGTGGTGCAACTTTATTTGAAGCTATACAAAGTGAAATTCCTGTTGTTGTAATGCTTCCTAAAGTAGGTCAGGAAATTGAAAATGCCCGTTTTATAATAGATAAAGGTATAGGAATTATCTATAATGATGAAAATGATTTAAAAGAACTTCTAAATGCAATTGTTTATAGAAAGCTAGATGATAGAGTTTCTTTTATGAAGGAAAATATGATTAAGTTTAAAAAATCTATAGATGGTGATAAAATAGCAAACTTTGTAATAGAAATGCTAGGGACTATATAAAATAGTCCCTTATTTGTTTAAATTTCTATACTTTTCAAAATTTATTACCCTCGTGTCTGATTTTATAAATTTCATATTTTTTAAGTTCCTACCATCTAATATAGGTTTTATTTTCTTTATAATAGAAATTCCGATGATTATTTCTGCCAAAATAAATATAACAGATATAAAAACTTCCATGTTATAGCTAGTTAAATATCCTACCTTGCCTAGACTAATTGCAGCATGTGTTTTAACTAGAATGATTGTCAAAATATGAATGTTTAATATAGAAGTTATTTTGTAAAATTCCCTATATAAATTATTTCTTTTTATAGTATTTAAGATTTGATTATTAGTGTAGTTTAATATTTTCAAAGCATCTATATAAAAAAGCTTGAATATATTTTTATCCAATAGATTTGTTATTATTAAAAATATAGAAGTTAAAATTAAGCAATATATATCATATACATATATATAATAATTGTCATTTAAACTTATTTTTGGAGACTGAATTATTGTGTAAATAGATAAGAAAATTATAGCTGATATATTTACTCTATATTGACTATATCTTACTATAATTGAATATCCTATCCCAATCATTGTGATAATTATTATAGAATAAATCTTATTTTGTCCTTTAATCAAAGAACATAATACAATAGGAGCTATGAAATAAACTAATATATCTCCTATTAACTTTTTTTTCATCAATCCACCCCTTTAATCTATTAGTTTTTTAATTTTTCATATAATTCCATTATAAATTAGTTCTATTTTTTAGTTTTTTTTCCTTCTTTACTTTTTTAAATTTTAATTTTATCAATAATCATTTCATTTTAATAAAAAAGACCTTGTGCTTAAATTTAAACACAAAGTCTTTTATCTATGCTATTTGCTTATCCGTAACTTCTTTTTTATCTTCTTCTAGTAAACCTAATTTATTAGCTAATATTTTTGTTGTACTAGCTTGTACAATTAATGTAATTAATATAGTCATAAATACTACTGAAGAAATTATTTGATAGCCAGGTAATTGCATTGAAACTATTATCCCTGATAATGCAGCAGGTATAACACCAGTTTCTCTTACCCACATCATGAATAACTTTTCTTTAAAATTCCACTTAGCTTCTCTATCAAATAAAGTACAAATTAATACTACTAAAGGTCTAGCAATAAACATTAATACTAGTACGACTAATAAAGATGGTAACCAGTACTTAGCTAACGCAGCTAAGTCCACATGAGTTCCTAGAACTATAAATATAGCCATACGACATAAAGCACTTACGCTTTCTCTGAAAAAATGTTCTGCATGGAAATCTTCTTCTGGAACCCATAGCCCAAATAACTTTCTATTACCAGCTATTAGCCCTGCTATAAATACTGCCATATATCCACTACCATGTAGCTTAGTTGCAACTTCATAAGCTAATGCAACCTTTAAAACAGATATTATAGGCGCATAAGAGTGAAATACTCCCCATTTTTTATCTGATATTAATAATGAGAATATTAATCCTACTAAAACTCCTACTACTAATCCTACTACTACAGACATTAATAACTCTTTTACACTTTCTCCCATAGAAAAAGACCCAGATGTTATAACTGCTAATAAAGTACTTACTAATATAGCTCCAACTGCATCATTAAAAGCCGATTCACTAACTACAGTTTGCTTTATTTTATCTTTTATAGTAACTTGCTTAAATACAGGAATAAGAGCTGCTGGGTCAGTTGATGCAATAACTGCTCCTATTAATAATGCTGTCATTATTGGTAAAGGAAATATTTTACTAGTAGCAAATCCTACTACTATAGTAGATATTATAACTCCCAAAGTTGCCAATAACCCTACACTTACTTTAACCTTATTTAAAACTCTTAAATTTATTTCTCTACCACCTTCATATAATATGAATGCTGATCCAAAAGTTAATATAAGATTATTTTCTATTGGAAAAGACTCTACACTTATTACATTTAATACAGCTGGTCCAATAATTATTCCTGCGATTAAATATAATATTACATCTGGTAGCTTTAATAGCTCACTAACTTTTCCTAATACTATACCCGTTACAACAACTACTGCAAATATGAATAATAAATTATTAGTAGCTATTGCTTCCATTGTGTTTTCCATTTGCCTCACTCCTCCATTTATTTGATTAATTAGTTTTCTAACTATTTTACTTAAACAACGTCTAAGTATAGACCTATTCTACTTAGTTGTCAATCGCCTTTTAATAATTCATTTTATTTCAAAAAGTCTGAAAATTAGTTTTCTAATATTTAAATTTTAAAATATTTTATTTGTTAAATATTTTCGCTTTGTATTTTTTTATTTTTAAACTATTTATTTGTAAATTCTTTAATATATTAAAATAAAAATACCTATGTAGTCTAAAATAACTACATAGGTATTTTCTATCTATTAACTAGCTCTAATGGATTTTTTAATTCTCCATTTACACTTAATTCAAAATGTACATGATTTCCGGTAGATATGCCTGTTGATCCAATCTTAGCAATTGGTTGACCTTTTTCTACTATGTCTCCTTCTTTTACTATGTTTTCACTATTATGTCCATATATAGACACCTTTCCATCAAAATGTTCTATGTAAACAACATTTCCATATCCATTTTTAACTCCAGAGAAAGTTACAACTCCATAATCTGTAGATAGTATATCAAGCCCATAGTTTGCAGGTATATCTATTCCTTTATGAAGTTTTTTCTCTTTAGTTATTGGGTGAATTCTATAGCCAAATGGAGAACTAATTTCATTAAACCCATTTACAGGCCATATTCCACAACTAATATTTTCACCAATATTAGCTTTTAAATTTGATTCTTTCTCATTTAGCTTATTTATTTTTTCAGTTAATCCTTCCTTTAATCCTTCTAGGCCCTCTATCTCAGCTTCAACTACATTTTCATCACTATTAGTGTTTATTAAACTATCATCATCAACAAAACTTAATTGAACAACTTCAACACTTTCATCTAAATTTATTGATTCTTTTTTTGAAAAAATCATATCATCAATTTTGCTTATTTGATTTTGTAAATCTTTTTTCTCTATTTTTAAATTATAGATATCCTTTACAATTTCATCACTTGAGCTACTTGTTGTATCGAGTGCATTTACATTAATTGTGCTTATAGTAGTTATTAAGCTTAATGCTATAAGTAATTTTACTTTTTTTAACATAAGCTTTACCTCCTTTTTTTAATCACTATCTTTTAATATGAGCAATTTAAAAATAAATTATTCATATTTTTAACCATAAATTCACTCACAATAGACAAGTAATCCTAATATTATAATATAAAACATAATTCAACTAGTTCAGTTTCATATTTAAAAGGGGGAGGGTATTGTGTTTAAAAATCAAGAACTTTTATTTGGACTTATATCTAGTTTATTTATACTTATACATACATCTATGTATATACTTCAAGATTTATATATCTCTATTAAATTTAAGCCACTAAAGTTGATCATTAATAAAGTACTTCCTACTATTAGTAGATTAAATACCATCTCTTTAATAATCTCACTTTTTTTTACAGCTTTTCATGTTTATTTGACAAATAGCTCTTTATCTAGTTTTAGTTCTGGTTATTTATTGTTGCTATTGCTATTTTTATCTACTTGCACAAAGCTTAGTTTTTTTAATAGATTTAAATTAAAACAATATTCATCTATACTATCTTATTTATTGACACTAAGTTTAGCCGTACACATATTTTTCAGATAAAAAAAGGAAGTTATCTAATAACCTCCTTTTTTTATCTGAAATCTAATTAAAATATATTTTTTTGATATTGAATATATAATTGTTGTACTTCTTTCATCTTATCTTTCATTTCTATTTGTAAGTCAGATGCTAATTCGTAGTTTTCTTCTTCAATAGCTTCTTTTATTCTAGTAAATAAAGATTTCTTACTCATAGTATCTTTCATTATATAATGTTTTATTTCATTTATTACATCCCATGATACTTCATCTAAAACATCCATATTTTCATTTTCATGTAATTTTTTTAGACTTCTTATTATATCTATATTGTCTTGTATAATTCTATTTTTTAGTTCTTTCTTCCATTTATCTATAGCTCCAGTTTTAAAAGAATCTATAATTGTATCTGTAAATACTCCACCTTGTGTTAATGCTTCTACTTTATATGATTGAATCTCTAAGTTTTTCATATTTTCATATACTGTAGCTGGTGGAGTTGAAAATCTTTTATTTCTTTCATCCATATTATAATCTTCAAACACATCATTTTCATCTCTATATGCTCTATCTTTTTCAAGGTAAAAGCCTACTTCACCTATATCTTTAGATAGTTCTTTTTCTAAATCTTTAATATTCAATTTACTATTAGAAACAGCTTTTATACCATGTAACATAGTCTGATATGTTCCAGCTATTACCAAGTATGTATTAGATAATGGATTTGGAGATCTTAATTCAAATCTAGTAGCTAATGGAGAATTTATATCTCTTATAAGACCTACTAATATAGATCTATTTCTTGAAGGTAATTCATATGTATGCCCTAATGACGTAACTATACATACAGGAGCTTCAAATCCTGGTACAAGTCTGTTGAATCCATCATTAGATGATGTTACAAATGGATTTAAAACTTCATAGTTTCTAAGTATTCCCATTAAAGCCCCATAACCAAATTTAGTTGTATAATCACTTTTCATATCTTTTGGTGAAAACAAGTTAACTATTTTACCATTTTTAAGCTTTGCACTAATGCCAACATGTGTATGTTCACCACTTCCAGCCACTCCATCTAATGGTTTAGCTTTAAAAGTAACCTCAAGCCCATGTCTTGTAAATACATCTTCTATAACTTCTCTTACTAGTAATTCATTATCCGCACATTGAAGTGGTGTTGAATACTTCCAGTCTACTTCTAATTGTTCCATTGCATGATTTGTTTTACCATCCACACTTATAGAACTAGTTATCCCTCCAACTTCTTTATGAGCCATTTCTGGATCTACTCCTAAATTTTGAAGTATTATTAAACTTTCTTCTAAACAAGTTCTAATTATTCCTCTAGTTCTCTTCCAATATTGTTCTTTTAAACTTTGTGACACATGAAGAGCTTCTAAGTCAGCTTTATCCTCTGGAGTATTAACCCAAAACTCTAGTTCTGTAGCAGCTGTTAGGTTTATGCAATCTATATCATTTACATCATTGATACCTAGGTCATCAATCATTTTTGGATTATTAACTATTATTTTCATTACAGAACTTTTTATATATTCTTCTGATTTTTTTAGTATCCCCCTTGAGCAAACTCTACTACCTTCATGTAATAAAAATGCAGGTATTTTTAAAGTTCCTATTGGTAAGTTGCACTTATCACATATATTTTCCATATTATAATCTATATACCAAATAGCATCATTATCTGGCATCAAGTCTACTTTTGCATTATTTAATGTAGCTATATTATAAAGTTCAACACTTGATCCATCTGTTTGTATGCCAGAATTTAAAAAAGCATCAATATCATCTAGGAAAACCTCTATAGGTATTTTTTCATCTATAGAATTACCTCCTAAATCAACACCCATAAGAGAAACAAATCTTATGTTTTTATGTTGAGATAGTATTTCCTTTAAATCTTTTTCATTATGATTATGTTTTTTTATAACATATAATAAAGATTGCATTTTTATCCCCCAATTCACTGATTGTATTTTACGAATCATTTTGCAAAATATTTTTTTATAGTTTGTTTTTATGTTCGTAAGTTAATTTATATTATTATAATATATGCATGTAATATTCGCAATATTTTTAAATTTAAATTCATATAAAAAAATCCTGTGTACAAATTTTTTTCACATAGGGTATACTAAAGTAATAACTAATAATTTTAGGAGAGATTTGTATGGAATATATCGTTTTCGATTTTGAATTTAATCAGGGCTTTGATAAGGAAAATAATAAAACATTTTCTGATGAAAAATGTCCCTTTGAAATAATACAAATAGGAGCTATAAAGTTAGATTCTAACTTTAATATAATCGATAGGTTTAATAGTTTTGTAAAACCCAATATATATAAAGATATTCATCCTTTTGTAGGAAAAATGACTCATATAACTATAGATAAAGTTATAGATGCACCTTCTTTTAGTTCTGTTTATAAAGATTTTAAAAAATTTATATCCAATAAATCAAATATAATGTGTGTTTGGGGATCTGGTGATTTAAAAGAACTCTATAGAAATATAAATTACTATTCATTGCCAACCAAAGGACTTCCAAAGTTATATATAAATGTTCAACAATATGCTTCTGTTTATTTTAATAATCCAACAGGTCAAAGCATAGGACTACAAAATGCAGTTCAAATGCTACAACTCGAGCAAGATAAAGCTTATCATGATGCATTAAATGATGCTTACTATACATCACTTGTTCTAAAAAATATATATAATGAAAATGTAGTTCCTGATACGTATATTTACACACCAGTAAAACCAAATAGAACTAGATCTAAGACAGCTAAGAAAAAAGTAGATTATGCTAGCTTATTTGAAGAATTTAAGAAGATATTAGACAGAGATCTAACTTCAGATGATAGAAAAATAATTGATTTAGCATATAAGATGGGAAAAACTAACCAATTCTTAATAGATGATATAATAGAAACTACTAATAAATCTAAAAAGAAATGTAGCAAATCTAAGCCAAGAAATGGTTTAAAATATAAAAAAAGAAGATAAAGTCCTCAAATATGAGGATTTTATCTTCTTTTTTAATTAGAATTTAAAAATAACATCTTAATATCTTCATATTGTGCAAATTCAACAAACTCTATAGACTTATCTTCATTTCTGTATTTATTATCTTTACCTATAAATACCTCTACATCACCAATATGATTATATATCTCGTCTATAATATTAATAAAATCTTCACTCTTTAAACTCTCTCCTTTTGATTTTACTAATACTATGCTTTTATTTTCTTCATTTTTTAAGATTTTTTCAATTCCAAATAATAAACTTTCTTCTTTTATATAAACAACTTGAGCTCCCAACTCTATTCCTTTATTAACTTTTTCTTTAAGCTGTATTAAATTCATAATACCCTCCTTTATTTAAAGTATATTAAATTATATTAAAGGCATTATAAATTTATGTTTTATTTTATAACTAATTCTACAGGACAATGATCAGAACCTAAAACCTCTGTATGAATATTAGCAGAAACCAATCTCTCTTCTAATTTTTTAGAAACGCAGAAGTAATCTATTCTCCATCCTGCATTATTTTTTCTTGCATTGAATCTATAAGACCACCAGCTATAAACTCCTTCTTTATCTGGGTTAAAGTATCTATAACTATCTATAAATCCTGAATCTAAAAACTCTGAAAATTTATTTCTTTCTTCGTCTGTAAATCCTGCATTTTTTCTATTAGTTTTTGGATTTTTTAGATCTATCTCTCTATGAGCTACATTTAAATCTCCACACATTATTACAGGTTTTATATCATCTAATCTATCTAAATATTCTCTAAAATCATCTTCCCATTTCATTCTATAATCAAGTCTCTTTAATCCTTGTTGAGAGTTAGGTGTATATACTGTTACAAAATGGAAATCTTCAAATTCTAAGGTAATAACCCTACCTTCATTATCATGATCTTCTATTCCAATCCCATAATGCACGCTAATTGGTTTTTGTTTTGTAAATACAGCCGTTCCTGAGTATCCTTTTTTAACTGCATAATTCCAATAATCGTAATATCCTTCAAGTTCTAAATCAATTTGTCCTTCTTGAAGCTTAGTTTCTTGTAAACAAAATATATCCGCATCTATTTCTTTAAAAAAGTCCATAAATCCTTTTGTTACACATGCTCTTAATCCATTCACGTTCCATGATATAAATTTCATAACTATCTCCTTTGTTTTTCTAATTAAATTTTATTTTATTTGCGAAATCTTTTGGTATCACTGATGATACATATATTCCATTACTTATCTCAAATCCTCCAAAGCTATACTTTCTTGGTATTATATGAAAATGTAAGTTTAATAACTCACTCCCTTTTAAATTTTTAGGATGAGTATGTAGATATAAATTAAAAGGCATGTATCCACAAACTTTGTATATATTCTTAAATAATTTATCAAATATATATGAAAGTTCTTCTACATTATTTAAAGTTAAATCTTCAAACTTTGAATTATCTTTGCATATTACTCTAACTTCGTTCCCATATATAGAAGCATATGGTACTAATACTATAAACTTTTCCCCATTATATACAACTCTTTCATTTAACAATATTTCTTTATCTATTATTTTTTCATATAAGTTTTCTTTTTTTTCATGATAATTTTTATTTAATATATCGATTTCATTTCTTATTTCTTTAGGAATTATAGACATAGAAATTATCTGAGAATGAGGATGAGATAATGATGCTCCTGCTTTTTTTAAGAAATTTTTAAATATACTTACATATAAAACATCTTCATCTCCTATATATTCTTTATACCTATTTTGATATATTAAAAACATATTTTTAAATTCTTCTCCATTCATATTATAAAAAGATTTATTATGTTTATAGTTATCTATAATAACCTCATGAGTACCTTTTACTAAATTGAAGCTTTTATCTATAATAGGAAACTTGTTATAAACTGATCTACAAATCCATTTTCCATTTTCTTTGATTTCAAATGTTTCTTCTGGAGAATAACGTTCATTTCCTCTACAAAAAGGACATTTCCTATCATATTCTTCAAATACTTCTTCTTCATCTTTTATAGGTTTTAAGTCTGTAGGCCTTGTTATCCTATCAGGTGCATATATAATCATATCCCCACTAAATACATCCACTTTTAAATCCTTCATATCGTACACCTCTTTTTAGGGTATTTTTTATATTTTGTGTATTTTTAATTATTAACTTATACCTAAAAGTTAATAAAATTCATTATTATAATTTTACATATTTTCCATTAAAATGTAAATCTTATTGCATACCTGTATACTTTTTGAAAACTAAGTGCTTTTTAGTATTAACTATGCTATCATACTCTTGTGAGGGGATTTTACAGACTTTTCAAACAAATTACAGGGGGTATTGAAAATGAATTTTTCTAACAGAGTGATCTCTATGCAATCTTCACCTATAAGAAAGTTAGTTCCTTATGCTACATCAGCAAAAGAAAGGGGTATTAAGGTTTATCATTTAAATATAGGACAACCTGATATAAAAACACCTAAAGGTTTTTTTGAAGCTATAAATAAGTTTAATAGTAATGTTTTAGAGTATGCTGTTTCTCAAGGTTTGCCTGAACTTATTGATGCAATGATAAATTACTACTCCACATATAATATGCACTTTGAAAAAGATGAAATACTTATAACTAACGGAGGTAGTGAAGCTTTATTATTTGCAATGATGGCTACTTGCGATCCAGGTGATAATATATTAGTTCCTGAACCATTTTATACTAATTACAATGGTTTTAGTTCTTCTGTAAATGTTGTAGTTAAACCTATAACTACTCATCCTGAAAATGGATTTCATTTACCTAATAAATCTGAAATTTTATCAAAAATTGATAAAAATACGAAAGCTATACTTATATCAAATCCAGGGAACCCAACAGGAACGGTTTATACAAAAGAAGAAGTTTACATGTTAGCCGATATAGCTAAAGAAAATAATTTATGGATAATTGCTGATGAAGTTTATAGAGAATTTGTTTATGATAGTCTTGATTATATAAGTTTTGGAAATATAGATGAAATAAAAGACAGAGTTATAATAGTTGATAGTGTATCCAAAAGATATAGTGCATGTGGAGCTAGAATAGGTTCTTTGGCATCTAAAAATAAAGACTTTATACACGAAGTATTAAAATTGTGCCAAGGGAGATTATGTGTCGCTACCCTTGATCAGGTTGGATCAGTAGAACTTTATAAAACTCCTAAAACTTATTTTAAAGAAGTTAATGATGAGTATAAAAAAAGAAGAGATGTTTTATACAATGAATTAATGAAGGTTGAAGGAGTAATATGTGAAAAACCTACAGGAGCATTTTACATACTTGCTAAATTACCAGTAGAAAATGCTGAAGATTTTGTTATTTGGATGCTAAATGAATTTAACGTAGACGGTGAAACTGTTATGGCTTGTCCTGCTGAAGGTTTCTATGCAACTAAAGGACTTGGAAAAAGTGAAATAAGACTTGCTTATATCCTTAATGAACATGATTTAAAAACAGCTGCTAATATATTAAAACAAGGTCTTGAAAAATATATGGAAGTAAAAAATATATTATCTACTAATATTTAAAATAAAAACAGGTTAAAGTTAACTTTAACCTGTTTTTTAATCTACTTAAATTCTTCTTTTACAAGTATATCTTCGAGATTTTTTATAGATACCATAAATTTTTCTCTATCATTTTTATCTAATTCTAAAAATTTCTTTTCAAGCTTATCCCCTAACTCTTCTAAAAAATCTTTAGCTATATTATCCCCTTCACTTGTAAGGTTTAATATATATTTTCTTCTATCTCTAGAATCTCTTGTTCTTGTTAAGTATCCCTTTTTATTTAGGTCATCTACCATAGTAGTAAGACTTCCCTTTTCTATATTTAATTTTTCACATAAGTCCGTCATTGTTATTTCCCCATTATTTTTTATAAATACAAGTGCTCTTAATTGAGTTCTATTTACATCGGTATTTGCTGCATATTCTTTTAAAGATTCTAGATATAAACTTGCATGTATCTTTGGAAAAGTTTTAGATACAAAGTCTATAATATCTTTTATTATTTCATTCATATTTTCACCTCCAACCCCTTTAGATTATCGTCAAATACTAGTTTACACTAATTCTTTTGTATAAACAACACCAAAACAACAATTCATGTTTATTAAAGCTTTTCAATATTTTTTAAATTCCATTTTATTTTCTACATTTTTCTACATATTTTTATATATAGACTATTTATAAAATAAATATTTTTATAATTTTTTTTAAAATTTATTTTACTTTCTATCTTTTTCTACATTTTTCTACATTTTACAGCATTTACAAATTTAATATTTTATAATATAATTTTAATTACTGCTTAAAAAGCGTAGGAAATCAATAACGACTATTTATTTTAATCATCGAGGAGGAAATTTTTTTATGATGCAAATTATAACGAGTACAGCATTACTATTGGCTGTACTAGCATTATTCAGTTTATTTTGTTACAAAGCACCTTATGGTATGAAAGCTATGGGTGCATTAGCAAGTGCTGCTTGCGCAAGTTTTTTAGTTCAAGCATTTCATGGTGCATTATTCGGAGAACAAGTTCATATCGCATTCTTAGGAAGTGTTGGATCTGCTACTGGTAGTTTAAGTGGAGTTGCTGCAGCTATATTAGTTCCATTAGCTTTAGGTGTATCTCCAGTATATGCAGTTTTAGTTGGTTTATCAGTTTCTGGTTTCGGAATACTTCCAGGATTTGTTGCAGGATATTTAACAGCATTTGTTGTTAAATTCTTAGAGAAAAAAGCTCCTGCTGGTCTTGATTTAATAATTATAATATTAATTGCTGCTCCTTTATCAAGAGGAATCGCTACATTTATGGATCCACTTGTAAAATCTACATTAATGCAAATAGGGCAAGCTTTAACAGCTGCTTCTTCAACATCTCCAATATTTATGGCTATAATACTAGGAGGATTAATAACTGTTGTTGGTAATACACCTTTATCATCAATGGCATTAACATCTGTAATAGGATTAACTGGACTTCCAATGGCAATAGGTGCATTAGCAGTATTCGGTTCTTCTTTCACAAACTTCGTATTTTTCTCTAAAATGAAATTTGGTGATAAAAAAGATACTATTTCTGTTGCAATAGAACCATTAACTCAATCAGATGTAATATCTGCAAATCCAATACCAATATTTACTACTAACTTTATAGGCGGAGCATTATCAGGTATCGTAGTTGCTTTAGTAAGTATGTACGTTGCTCCACTTGCAATAAGCGTTCCTGGTATGGCTACTCCAATCGCTGGCTTTGCTGTAGCAGTTGGACAAAACGGAACTCCTGCTTTAATTGCTGCTGGTGGATGTATAGTAGCAAGTGTATTCTCTGGATTATTAGGCCATAGAATATTCAGTAACCACAAAATAGTTACTGTTGCTGAAATACGTGGTGACAAAAACAACGAATGTACTGCTGCTTAGACCAGTATGTTTTACATAAAATGAGATTATAAAAAAAGCTGCTTTTACATTGTTAAAAGTAGCTTTTTTCATGTTAAGAACAATTTTCATAAAAAATCTTGATTATTCAAAATATAAACTAGCATATATCTACTCTTTAATAACACTCCAAAACAGCAATCTGATACGATTGTAAATTTAACACTATTTTTCAAATTTTACTTTATTTTCTAACTCTTTCTACATTTTTCTACATTTAAACTATTTACAAAAATAATTTTTTATAATATAATTTAGTCATAACCTGATAAAAAGCTCAGGAAAACAGTAACAAGCATTTATTTATTTTTTTAAGGAGGAAATTTTATTATGATGCAAATACTTACAAGTACGGCATTATTATTAGTTGTACTGGCATTATTCACTTTATTTAGTTACAAGGCACCACATGGTATGAAAGCAATGGGTGCATTAGCAAGTGCTGCTTGCGCAAGTTTCTTAGTTGAAGCATTCCACGCTTCATTATTTGGTCAACAATTTGGAGTTAAATTCTTAGAGCAAGTTGGAGCTGCAAACGGTAGCTTAGGTGGAGTTGCCGCTGCTATATTAGTACCATTAGCTTTAGGTGTATCTCCAGTTTACGCTGTTTTAGTTGGTTTATCAGTTTCAGGATTTGGTATACTTCCTGGTTTCGTTGCTGGTTATTTAATATCATTCGTTGTTAAGTTCTTAGAGGAAAAAACTCCTGCTGGACTTGACTTAATAGTAATAATATTAATAGCTGCTCCTTTATCAAGAGGGATAGCTCAAGTTATGAACCCAATAGTTAACGATACTTTAATGCAAATAGGACAAGCTTTAACAGCTGCTTCTACTGCTTCTCCAATATTAATGGGTATAATTCTTGGTGGATTAATAACAGTTGTTGCTACTGCTCCATTATCATCAATGGCTTTAACATCTATAATAGGATTAACAGGTCTTCCAATGGCAATAGGTGCATTAGCAGTATTTGGTTCTTCTTTCATGAACTTCGTATTCTTCTCTAGAATGAAGTTTGGTGATAAGAAAGATACAATAGCAGTTGCTATAGAACCATTAACTCAATCAGATATAATATCTGCTAACCCAATTCCAGTATTCTGTACTAACTTTATAGGTGGAGCATTATCAGGTGTTGTAGTTGCTTTAATAAGTAGTTATGTTGCACCACTTGCAATAAGCGTTCCTGGTATGGCTACTCCAATAGCTGGTTTCGCTGTAGCAGTTGGACAAAATGGAACTCCTGCTTTAATGGCTGCTGCTGGATGTATAGTAGTAAGTATTGCTGCTGGATTCATAGGACATGCATTATTCAAGAACTACAAAATAGTAAAAGCTGATGTAATCCGTGGAAATGGAAACAATGAAGACACTGCTGCTTAGTCAGCATAATATATAAAAAAGCACATCAAAAGATGTGCTTTTTATTTGTTTAAAATAACCAAAGTTTATCTTTATTAAATTCTATATTTAGATAATTTGTACTTAATGGATTTATTTCATTCTTTTTAATTCTCATATAAATAGTACTTTTATCAGATTCTTTTTCTTTTTTTAATAAAACAGTATAATCAAATGGATTTTCAATAATATTTAAAATTTCCATCTTTATAAAATTATTTTCAGAAATTTTAATTTCATCTTCTCTAATGCAAATGTATTTTTTATTCTTATTAGTTCCTTTATAAGGTATCTCTATATCCCAATCTAATGCATTTATTAATTCATCATTTATATATGATATCCGAGATATATTTTTAAACCCAGTTAGTCTTGCTTCTTTTATTGATTCAGGTTTCTCAAATAAATCATATTTATTCTTTTTATTTAAAACAACTCCTTCATCATAAACAACAATTTCATCACAAATTCGATATGCCTCATTTATGTTATGAGTAACAAATATAGAATTTCCATTGTAATTTTTCAAAGTATTTACTAAATTTTCTTCCATTTGATCTCTTAAATTATAATCTAAAGCCGAAAATGGTTCATCTAATAATAATATATCAGGCTTTTTAGCCAATGCCCTAGCAATAGCAACTCTTTGTTGCTGCCCTCCAGAAAGTTGTCTTGGATATAAATCTTTAAAATTTTCTAAATTAAAATCTTTTAAATAATCAGAGCAAATTTTTTCTTTTATATCCTTATCTATATCAACTAATCCTATTTTTATGTTTTCTCCAACTGTCATATGAGGAAAAAGAGCATAGTTTTGAAATACAAATCCTATATTACGTTCTTGAGGTGATAGATTTATGTTCAAGTTAGAATCATATAACACTTTATCATTTACCTTTATAACTCCTTTATCTGGTGTTTCAAGCCCAGCTATACACTTTAAAGTCATACTCTTTCCACAACCCGATTCCCCTAATAATCCCAAAATCCCACTATCCTGATTTAATTTTACTTTTAATTTAAACTTATTTATCTTTTTTTCTATATCTATATATAAAGACATATTAGTTTCCCTTTCCAAATTTTCTTTGTTTAGAATTTAATGTTAAATTAGATAAAACTATTACACTTGATGCAATTCCAATAATAATCAAAACCCACAACATAGCTTGATTCATATCTCCACTTTCCACAGCAAAAAATATGGCAATAGGCATAGTTTGAGTTTTTCCAGGTATATTCCCAGCTATCATAAGAGTTGCTCCAAATTCTCCCAAGGCCCTTGCAAAAGATAATACGGTAGCACTAATTATTCCTGGATATGCTAGAGGTATAATTATTCTTAAAAATATTTTTTTATTACTTAACCCCAAAGTTCTAGCTGCCGATATCATGTCTTCATCAATTTGCTCAAACGCACCTCTACTAGTTCTATACATAATAGGAAAAGATACCACTGCCGCCGATATGACAGTTGCTGACCAAGTAAAAATTAAATTTATATCTAAATCTTCAAGCAATATGCCTATAGGCCCATTTTTTCCTATTATAATTAGCAAAAAAAATCCTACTACAGTAGGCGGTAATATAAGTGGTAGTGTTAATACTGTATCTATAAAACTTTGGTACTTTCCTTTATAGCACGTCATTTTATAAGCTATAATTATTCCAAATACAAAAGTTATTACAGTAGATGTCAGTGCTGTTTTTATTGATATAATCAATGGGGAAATATCCATTTTTAATTCTCCTTAATTCTAATAAATTTTAACCTATGAAACATATCCATAACTTTCTAATATTTTCTTACTTTCTTCACTTTGTAAGAATTTACTAAGCTTAGAAGCTTCTTCTAAATTATTTCCTTTCTTCATAACTCCAATTGGATATATTATTGGTGAATGTAAATTATCATCAATACTAACTGTATTTAGATTTCTATGATGAGTAGTATCACTTGAGTATAAAAATCCAGCATCTACATTTCCTGATATAACCCATGCTAAGACTTCTTTTGCATCTTTTCCATATATAAGCTTATTTTCCACATAAGGTTTTATACCTGTATTTACTATTACTTCCTCTGCATATTGTCCAACTGGAACAGTTTTAACTTCACCTATACCAATTCTTTTATAATCATCACCTTTTAAGTCTTCAATACTATGTATATCTTTAGTACTACTTACTAAAACTAACTTATTTCTCACTAAGTCTTTATATTTATTATCTAATAGATAGTTTTTATCTTTAAGTTCATCCATATATTTCTTAGATGCTGATATAAATATCTCACACGGGGCCCCTTGAACTATTTGTTGTTTTAAAGATCCTGATGATCCAAAATTCAATACTAAGTCCACATTACTATTATTTTTTTCATAAATTTCTTCAATTTTTAAAAGTGGATCTTTTAAACTAGATGCCACACTTAAATGAACTTTTGTTTTTTCGTCTTTCTTACATCCAATAACTATTATCCCAATCATTGCTATCACAATAGAAATTATGACTTTTTTTTGCATGATAAATACCTCCTAAGTTTATACTGTTATTATATAATCAGTTGTTTTTCTAGTCAATTCGCCTTAATATTGTATTTCTTTTTCAAATTTCGACTTATACGTATATTCTAAATAGCCATTATAGGATATAATAACTATATATTAAATATAGGTGGTGATGATTTTGTTGGATTTAAAATTAGAAGCTAATAGATGCTTGGTATGTAAAAATGCTAGATGTAAAAGTGCTTGTCCAATAAGCACAGATATACCAACTGTCATAAATTTATATAAAGAAAATAAAATAAAAGAAGCTGGAGAGATTTTATTTAAAAATAATCCTCTTTCTGCTGTATGTGCAATAGTATGTCCTCATGAAGATCAATGTGCTGGAAATTGTATAAGAGGAATCAAAGGGGAGCCTATTCAGTTTTATAAAATAGAAGAAGAAATTTCTAAAAAGTTTTTAGAAGAAGCTTCTGTTGATTCTCTTCCTAAAAACAACAAAAATATAGCTATTGTTGGATCTGGACCTGCTGGCCTTACAGTAGCACTTGAACTCGCTAAAAAAGGTTATAATATAACTGTATTTGAAAAAAATGATCAGTTAGGCGGTATACTTAGATATGGTATCCCTGAATTTAGATTGCCTAGAGATATAATTGATAATTTAGTTAAAATATTAAAAAATATGGGTGTTAAGTTTAAAATCAATGCTACAGTTGGACCGGTTATAACTATAGAAAAATTATTTAAAGATGGTTATGATGCTATATTTATAGGTACTGGAGTTTGGAACCCTAGAAGATTAGATATACCTGGAGAAAGTTTAGGTCACATACATTATGCTATAGACTACTTAAGATCTCCTAAAAATTATGACCTTGGAGATAATGTAATTGTTGTAGGTGCTGGTAATGTTGCTATGGATGCTGCTAGAAGCGCTAAACATTACGGTTCTAAAAATGTATATGTAGCTTATAGACGTGATTTTGAAGACATGACAGCTACAAAAGCTGAAATAAAAGAGGCTATCGAAGAAGATGTAGAATTTATGATTTACAAAGCTCCTATTAAAATAGTTAATGAAGGAATAATATTAGCAGATACAAAAAAAGTAATAGATGAAAATGGAAAATCTACTTTAATAACTGTTGAAGGCAGTGAAAAATTATATAAATGTGATTCTGTTTTAGTTGCAGTTAGCCAAACGCCTAGAAATACAATAGTATCAAATAACAAAGGACTTGATGTTAATAATAGAGGTCTAATTATGACTGATGACAGCGGTCATACTACATTAGATGGAGTATTTGCTTGTGGTGATGTAACTCATGGAGCTAAAACGGTTATAGAGGCTGTTGTAGCTGCAAAGAAAGTTTCCGAGTCTATAGATGAATATCTAAAATAATTAATAAAAAAACATATACCTTTATATAAAGGTATATGTTTTTTATTTTATAATATTTTTTATTACATAATTATCAAATATTACCCCCATTATTATACCTATACTATAGCTTATTAAATCTTCATATAAAAACCCATGACCTAAAATTAATCCTCCAAGTGTAGTATTTCGTATGCTATTTATCCAATTTGCTTGATACAATTGACTTATTTCAATAGAGAAAGAAAAAAGTATAGCAACTAAAAACGCTTTAGAAATATTTTTTTTAGACATTAAAAATCTTAATCCAAAATATATCATCATAGCCCAAAGTAAATCCCCTATAAATGGTGCAATCAACTTAGGAAATATAAACATAAATTTTCTAGATAGTATTCCTAAAGCCATTACACTTATGGTTATTAAAAAATATATTATTCTTTTTTTCATAAATAATTCTCCCTTAAAGTATAATTACTAATAATAAAAAGGAGCTTAAAAAGCTCCTTTTTATTATTAAATACTATTTTTATTAAACTAATACTTTAAATTGATACCCGTTATCTTTAAAGTATTTTATTATTTGTGGAAGAGCTTTAGCTGTATTTTCTTTACCGTAAGTATCATGCATTAAAACTACTACCATTTCTTTTCCTTCTGCACTCTTAACTGCGTAATTATAAAGTTCTTCAGGATTCTTTTTCTTACCTTCAGCATCTCCACTTAAAGCATTCCAGTCAATAGATGCCATATGATTTTGTGCTAAATATTGATCTAGAGGTTCCATTCCCTTCCAAGACATGTGACCTCCTGGACATCTTATAACTTCTGTTGAGAAGTGAGGACCTAGCACTTGTTTTAATATATCATCTGTCTTTTTAAAGTCAGCTTTAAATGAATCTAAATTTAAAACTCTATTTGGATATAATATACCATAATCGTGACTATAAGAGTGATTAGCTATAGCGTGGCCTGCATTAAATTCTTGTTTTATAAGTTCCTTAGCTTTATCTCCACCACGTTCTATGTTTTGTCCTGTTAAGAAAAATGTCGCTTTAACTTTTTCTTTATCTAACACTTTTAAAACTTCTGGAGTAACTGTAGTTGATGTTCCATCATCAAAAGTTAAAAATACTATTTTTTGACCATTATTAGAGTAATCTCCACTCTTTAGTTTTTCTGCAACTTTTTTCGCACTATAGCTGTAGCTTTCTGCTCCATGTTTAACTCCAACTATTTTCTTTTTAGCTTCTTCTGCTTCTTTCTTTTTTCTTGCTTCCTCAGCTAATCTTTTTTGTTCTGCCACTTTTTGCTCTTGCTTCTCTTTTATAGTTTCATCTACATAAGCTTTAACCTTATTAGCACAACCAAATATAACTAAGCATGCAACCATAAGTAAAAATGCTCTTTTGACATTCTTTTTCATCTTTCTTTTTTTATTATTTGGATTTTCAAATATATTTCTGCTCATATTATTTCCCCCCTATCTGTCACTTTTTGTCACATTTTCTTATAAAATAATTATACTATATATACCTATCAAATTGTATTACATATTCGTAACAACTATTTCAAAATAGTAACATATTTTAAAAATTGTAAATATAAAAAAACTGCTTTCGCAGTTTATTTTCAAATATATTTTTTTACTTTTTTCTCCTCTTCTCCAATACAAAACAAAGAAACCTTGCCAAGTTCTTCTTCATATCTAGCAAATGTATTTACAATGAAAAATGTTAAGCCCATAAATATTAAAACTAAGGTAATCCCAATTACCAGTTTTATCTTTAGCCTCATCTGGGACCTCCCCTTTTATTCCATTTTTTTCCTATATTATAATTATATAATATTTTTTTTACATTTGATAGCAAATATAATGTATTTTTTCCTACAAATTACTACATATTTTTACAAAACAAAAAGCTAGATGTAATCTAGCCTTTATCTAAAATTAATTTTCCCATTTTCAATAGAATCTAGCACTACTAAAGATTGTAAGTTTACACCTTTTTCTTGTAATAACTTTCCACCGTCTTGGAATCCTTTTTCAATAACAATCCCTACTCCAACTAAATTGGCATTTGCTTGTTCTACTAGTTCTTTTAATCCTATAGCAGCTCTTCCGTTCGCTAAAAAATCATCCAATACTAGTATGTTTTCACCTTCATTTAGATATCTTTTAGAAACTCTTATAGTATATTCTTTAGCCTTTGTAAAAGAATATACCTTAGATTCATATACATCTTTATCTAAGTTTTTCGACTCTACCTTTTTCGCAAATACAACTGGTACATTTGAAAAATGTTGAGAAGCAATAGATGCTATTGCTATACCAGAAGCTTCTATAGTTAATATTTTATCTATTTTCTTTCCTTCAAATCTTTTTGCAAATTCTTTTCCTATTTCATTTAGAAATGCAACATCTAATTGATGGTTTAAAAAATTATCAACTTTTAATATATCATTTCCTGAAACCCTACCTTCAGTAATTATCTTTTCTTTTAACTTCTCCATTTAAATTCCTCCAAGCTTAGTATCCTGCATAAATACTATTGAGAAAGTTTAAAAAACTCCTGTCTTTAAACAGGAGTTTTCATTTACTATGTGTATAATAAATAAACTTCCTGTAGTCAAGTCATTTACGGTGACTTGGTAGAAACTCTTGACCCTTATCGTCAAATTTATACAGGTTTTTGATTTTTTTAATTATATTATTATAAATCATTAAAAGATATTAATCAATGTTTATTTACTTATCTTATATAATTATTTTTATATTGAAATATTTTTATATGCTTTAACAATAAATAATACACTTAAGTTTTTGAATTATTAAATATAATGTTTATTTATATCAATTCCTATGTAAGTAAAAAATCTCTAATAACTATTATATATACTTTTTCTTATTTTCTGTGTATATACTTTATCTAATTGTTCTAATTTCTCACAAATTTCTTCTAGTACTATCAATTGAGAAGTTTGAGTGATTAAAGACGTTCCCTGAGCTAAAACATCCTTACTAGCTGTCAATAATGTATAATCGCTTAAATCAGAAATTTTAGATGGTCTATAATTTGTTATACCAATTATAGTAGCCCCTCTATTTTTTGCTATTTCTAAATGCTTAATAGTATCAATAGTCTTTCCGGATACTGAAAGACCTATTACAACATCATTTTCTTTAATTAAATTTGCTTTTATAAGTTCTATATGATTATCACTAAATGCAAATGTATTATAACCCATAAAAGATAACCTTATCTCGGCAGCTTTAGCTGATAAATTCGATAACCCAAGTCCAAATATGTATATATTATTTGCATTTTTTATAACTTTTGCTACATTTAATAACGTCTCATCATCATGAAGCGCTATAGTATGTTCTAGCATAGTTTGTATACTCTCATAGGTTTTATTTTTAGCTTCTCTTTTATTATTTTCACTTTTATTTTCAATTATTTCTATAATATCTTTTTTAAATTCATAATATCCACTATAACCTATTTTTTTTGCAAATCTAAATATAGTAGCTTCTCCAACTCCACATTTTTTAGCTACATCAGTTACAGAAACGTAAGCAATATGCTTCATATTTTCTATTGTATAAGTTGCTACTTTCTGTTCTGATTTTGTAAGAGATGAATAAGCGCTTTTTATTTGTGTTATTAAATCTACTTCCACTAAATTTCTCTCCCTCTATTTTTATATAAAAATTTTATATAAAATATTTATGATGTCTTAATTATAGCATTAGTTCAATTTAGCATCAATAATAGTATATTTAATACTTCACCTTTGAATTTATTTATCTTTTTGCTATTTTATAAACCTGTTTCTTCCGTAAATTCTGATGAATTTATGTCTTGATCTAATGGTATTTCTTCTGGAGTTTCTACGATTGGTGGTTCTGGCGTCGGTAATTCTTCAGTTGGTAGTTCTTCTTCAGTTGGTGAATCTATTGGTTTCGAAACTATTGGTTCTTTTGATTCTTCATGAATAACTTGTGGTTTTATAGTTGATGTATTATTAAACATGCTTGGCTGTGTATTAGATTTCACTTGGGAATTAGTTATATTTGTATAACTACCATTTTTTACTTTTAAATTTTTAATATCTTTTTCAAGAACAATATCTTCTTTTAATTCAGTTTTGTTTTCTTTTTCATCATTCATATCATAGTTCTTTATATTTTCTCTTGAAGCTATCTTAGTGTAATTCTCATCAGCTAATACTATCGGTCCTTGAGATAATGTAAAACTAGTTACTAAAGTAGTTGTTAGTATGGTTGAAACTACTATAACTTTACTTTCTTTTTTCATTTGTTTACTCCTTTTTAATTTTTTTATATGTATTCCATTAGTTATATATATTTTCCTCTAGTTAAATTATTTCATATTTTTTAAAATTCAAAATTTTTTATATGATTTTGTATTTTTATTTCAAAATAGATAAATTTACTTGTAATTCTATGGTTATTTTAAAAATTTTTTTATTTTTTGACTTTTTGATATATCCTTGGTTAGCTTTATAAATTATGATATTATTTACAGATATGCGCTTATATGTATTAGGTTTTGGGGTTAAAGTCTTTTAAAAAGGGGGGATTTTATGTTGAAACATAAAAAAAATTATAGACTTTTATTTTGGTTTTTATCTGGAGTTATATGTGCTGTTTTGGGATATTTTCTAAATTCTATGGCTGTATCTTCTACACTTTATATGGCGTGTTTTATTGCTATTTTAATTTTTTTAGGAATTAAATTTTCAATTATAAAGTAATTTATGCAATTTATCCTACTTAGATTGGTTAGATATTAAATTTATGTTAATATATATATGTAGTTATTAATAACTACATATATATACTTCCTATGATTTATAAATTTTAAAGGGGGGTCTTTTAACAATGGATCGGTTGAGAAGAAGTTATAATATGGTTATGTTCCTACTTTCAGGACTAATCTGTGGTATATCTGGTGGTTTATTAGATATGCCTATATTAACTCCTGTGCTTTATACAGGCTCTGCTTTCTTTGGGCTTGCATTCTCAGGGTTAGCTCTTTCTTCAATTGAAAAAGGTTTAAGCAATTAGAATTAAGATTAAAAAAGCTAAATCAAATTTGATTTAGCTTTTTCCATTTCTACTTTTTTAAATTATAATCATGCCAATTTCCATTTTTAATATATATAGTCTCATTATCTTTAAGAAACTTATCATTTTTAAATATATATACATTAATTTTTTCAATAGTTCCATCTTCATAATATACATCTCTTACTTCTCGAGTATACATTATTTCATCACTTCCATCAAAATACCTCTCTAAGTAATCTACTTCCTTTAAAGTAGTTCCGTTTTCATCATCTTTAATTTCAATTACTTGTCCATAAACTTTATCTTTACCATCTATAACAGCAGGACACTTTTTAGAAGGCAAGTGATACATACAACCTTCAATATATGCCTTTTTATGTGATAAGGCCTTATGCTTTAAGTATTTATCATAATTATGATAACCTTTCATTAAGGTCCCGTATACAAACATTTTACACTTCATTTTTCTACCCCATAACTCTCATTAATATTATTTGAGCAACTAACATAACTAAGGCTATTGGTAATTGCTTTTTTATAACTCCATATTTATCTTTCATTTCGAGAATCGCTACTGGTACTATATTAAAGTTCGCAGCCATAGGGGTCATTAATGTTCCGCAATACCCACTTGTTAGTCCAATCATACCTACAACATTTGGATCTAGACCATATGCTAATATAAATGGTATTCCTATTCCTATAGTTATTACAGAAAAGGCCGCAAATGCATTTCCCATTATCATAGTAAATAGAGCCATAGCTACTGCATATATTATTATTGCTACAGTTATATTTCCTTCTGGTACTACATTACTTACCATTCCTGCTATAACATCTCCTACTCCAGCTGCTGCAAATATAGCTCCTAAAGAAGCTAAAAGTTGAGGTAAAATCGATAAAGGTCCAACTGATTCTAATAATTTTTTCCCTTCCGTTGGGATTGAAGTTAATTTGTCCTTAGACATTATCAATATTATTATAGCTGAAACTAATATACCAAATCCCATTCCAACTAAAGCTCCCAATTCAGGTAATGCAATTCCAAATATCAATGCTAAAACTCCCATTGATAATGCTGGTATAAATATTTTATTACCTATTTTATCAGCCATTTTTCTTTTATACTCTTCTGGTACTACTTTGTTTATTCCTGGTGCAACCTTATTAAGTATAGGTGGTATAGTCATTAAAACTACTAGTACTCCTGATATTTCACTTGGTATAAAATTACCAAGTCCTAAAACTGCAGCTAGGGAAAACCAGAATACAGCTGTTCCTACTTTATTCTTTTGTCCCTCATCTTTTAAAGCTCTAAACCCTACATATGCAGCCATTAAAGCACATGCTATATAAATAATTTCCATTATAATATCTTTAGTAGTCATTAACTTTTAACACCTGCCTTTTTCTTATACTTTTTCATAATTTTTTTATCTATTATCATAAAGTATATTCCTGATACTATTACTGCAATTAAAAATACTGGCATCTCAGCTTTTACAGCTGATACAGGATCAATTTTATAGTTAAATGGTTCTAACGTACTCTTTACTAGTAAAACTCCTGACCCTGCTATAAATAAAACTTGTCCGAAGAACCAACTTATATTTTCTGCTGCACTATTCATTGCTTTTATCGTATCTTTATCTTCTTCATCTAACTTCTTACCATGCTTTTCAACTGAAGCTTCTGCCATAGGACATATAACTGGTCTTATAAATCCTGCAACTCCTCCAAAACTTACATTAAATGCAGCTAAGGCTCCTCTTATAATCGTATACCCTATTGCAATTAATCCAGGAGTAGCTTTTTGCATTTTTGCTATTAAATCTCCTGCAACCTGCTTTAAACCATTCTTTTCTAAAACACCTACAACGGGAAGTGTTATTATAAACATTGCCATGTATCTATTAGCTACAAATGTTTCTCCAAGAGTTGATAAAATTTCTGGTATTGTCATTCCACCTACCAAACCAGTTACTACACCAGCAGCCATAACTATTGCTATAGCATTTAGTCTAAGTGCAAATCCTACAACTATAATCAAAATTCCGATTAATTTAATCATATATTCCTCCTTAACCTAGTTTTTATTAACTTTTATTGGTCTAATTCGTACATCTTTTAATATTATTTCATTTTTTATTTTTACAACTTTTCTACTTCGATCAAAACTTGAGTTATACATCATATGTATAGTTGCTATATCTGATAAATTATGAGTTTTACTACATAATTTTAGATATTTTCCTTGAGCTGTTTCATCTGAAACTTCAGTTGTCCAATCAAGTGCAGTTATCCAAGGATATCTATGAGATACATGCCAAGAATTTTCATTAACTTTATACGGTATCCAATAATAAATTAAATCTTTATAATAATTTGCCGGAAACAACTTAGGCATCCATTGATGTGCATATTTTTCAAATCTATTTTGCCAATCCTTATTCCATATAGTAATTTCTTTATCTTTATTTATATAATCACTTACTACATCTTGAATTGCACTGCTTAATAATTTATTTTCTGGATATCTATCATCATCTAGGTACCAAAAATACCCATAAAACAATGCTCTTGGTAACCAAAATCCTTTAAACCAAGGTGATGTATATCCAGAAAACTGTTGATCCCATTCATGTTTTGGAACTCCATGATTGTCAACTAATATATCTGGCAACCATTTATACCAAAGATTTGTCAGTGCCTTACTTTCTGTATATTTACTATCTTCTTTAAAATAATCTCTTGCAAATTCTTTACCTACACTGTTAAACCTAGCTATATGAAATTGCCATTCTGGATTATCCTTTTGTAGTTCATAGTGAATATATCCTCCATCTACATTTTCAAAAGGAATCATCACTATACTTAATTTGTCTAAATATTTCTTATAATCTTTTTGAGTAAGAATTTGTTTAATTAATAAAAATGCAGAATTCGTACTAGATACTTCATTTGCATGATGCCTATTGTTTATCTGGAATACAGGTTTATTATTTATAAGTTTATTTCTAGATACTAGGCTTGATTTATATTCTTTTGTAATTTCAATAGCATAAATATCTCTTCCTTGATAAGATTTTGATGCTCTAAAAATATTAACTCCTTTTACCTGTTTTAATTTATCTATAATCTGTATATATTTTTCATATCCAATCACTTCATCTTGTGGTATATCTATATCCTCTATCTCAATATATTCCTCAACCTTTTTATATTTGTTTTTATTCTCAATATAAAACTCTTTATCTCCGTATCTAATAACTAGGTTATTAAATGCATAGCTCTCATTTTGAATTTTTTTTCTTATTTTTTCGATATCAACTTCTTCTTCCATTGATAAATTTTTAGATATCTCTAAATCTACATAAACTTTATCTATTTCCCCATTTTTTATATAAAGTTCATTTATAAATAAATTTAAATCTAAACACACATAATCATTTAAATCATTTGACTCTAATGTAGCTTTTAAGTATGTACCTTGTCCATTCCTTTTATTTATGATAGGAAGTATTAACCCTGGTTCATCTAGTGCCTCTTTAACTGTCTTTATTCCTAAAGTCTTAAAAAAGTCTAATCCCGCAAAATATAAATCCTCATGAAGTGCACTTAGTGTAGATATTATATCTTCTCTTACATTTAGCTTATAATCTGGCTCACTTGTTAATATATCTAGCTTTAAAGTGTTAAAAAATGGTTGTTTGTCTTTAGTTGGATTATTGTTTGTCTTTTCTAATATATAATCTTTACACTCTACAAGTATTTCTTCCTGATATGTATCCCATATTTTTTCCACATCCGTTTTAACGTTTTCATCAATTATAGTTTTATTATTAATCTTTACATTAATTAAGCCTGTATTTGGATGTACTTTTCCAATCCCTACAAATTCACTTAAATACGGTCTTTGTGAATATTCAACATCAAAAGTTTCTCTTAAGATAATATTATTTTGTTTATCATAAACTAGAAATTCATAACTATATTCCTTATCTTCTAAAATCTTAAAGTTTATATAATCTCTTGAAATTCCAATTTCTTCTTCAATCAAATCATCTACTGGAAACAATTCTTGAACTAATCTTATTGGTAAATCAAAATGTTTATCAGGATTATCATCTCTAGATGCATCTATATTAGGTATAGCTCCATCCTCATCACCCCATTTTGTCTTTCCATCTGGCAAAAATGGTTTGAATTTTATATCTATACTACCTATAGAATTTATATCTATATTAGATTTTATATTTGGAATTATTTCTTCCATTATCCAACTTAAACCCTGTTTATATGAACATAAAACACTGCATCTTAATAGCTTAGCACCCTTTTTTTCTATTTGTTCTTTTATATAAAACTTTAATTCTTCTCTTATTTGTTGTTCTTCACTTACTAAAATTTTTATTTCTATCTCATCATCTTTTTTTATTTTATTTATAATTTTATCGTTTAGTATAGATTTAATCTCATCAACTTCCCATTTAAAATTGAATTCTTTTTCAAAAACTTTTATATTACTAGATTTATTTCCCTTTTTAAGTAAACGCTTCAGATCTTCTTTAAAATCTTTTAAACTAACCTCATTAGGTTTTATAAAGTATTCATAGTTTTTGCAAAAAAATTCTGAAGTTTTGATTATATCTTCTTCTTCTGCACCTATTATCAAAGACTTATTTTCTTTTTTAAATATTATATTTGAATCATTAAATTTTACATTTCCCTCTAAAAAATTTTTCCCAATATATATTTTTAATTTATCGTTATCTGAGTCTAAATTTTCTTCCGTTAATGCTATATTTAAATTACATCCAACACTATTAAATCCTAGTATAGTAGATATATTACAAGCTGCTAAAACTTCATTATCACTAGGGTTTTTAGATACTACTATTTGAGAATTTATATAATCTGGTAAAAAATCATTATCTGTATCAATTAATAGACCTTTTTTTATATCATTTATACAGCTTAAATCTTCATAGTTGTATATGTCTGCTTTTTGCTCTATTATATTTTCAATAGATTCTATATCCATAAAATCGATTTCCATATCTTTTGTAAATATGTCATACTCATTTACATCTTTATCATCTTCAATAAATTTTACTATTGGTAAATCTATTGCACTACATTCAAATCCAATTAAACAACATAAGTTTATTGCTTTTATTTTTTCGTCTATACTTGCATTTTTATTTAATACTAGTTTCCCGTTTAACCCATCAATCTCATTAGTTACTTCATCTATTTTTAAAAATTTATTTTTAATTAATAAACTTCTCAAATCTTCTATTAGCATATTTCTCCACCACTTATGCTTATATCTTCCTTATATATAGTACATGCTTCTATAGCTAGTTCTAATCCTTTTACAATTTCATCTAATGACATGTATGGTATATTTCTTTTGTCTATAACTTGACTTGTTGTATATGGTATATGTATAAACCCACCTTTTATATTAGGATATTTTTTATCTATCATATATAAAACTCCATACATTACATGATTACATACAAATGTTCCAGCTGTATATGACACAGATGCAGGAACTTCATTTTTTTTCATATGTTCCACCATAGCTTTTACTGGTAAGCTAGTTACATATGCTATTTCTCCATCTTTACGTACAGGCTCATCAGTTGGTTGATTTCCATCGTTGTCTTTTATTCTGAAATCATCTATATTTATAGCAATTCTCTCTGGCGTAATATCAAATCTTCCCCCAGCTTGGCCTATAGATATAACTATATCTGGTTTATGTATTTGAATCGCATCTTCTATAGCTTTTAATGATTTTTCTCTTACCGTAGGTATCGTTAATTTTATTATTTTTGCTCCATTTATTTCTTCTTTTATTCTTTTAACCGCTTCTTCAGCTGGATTTATACTTTCTCCTCCAAAGGGATCAAACCCTGTTACTAATATTTTCATATTTTCCCCTCCTATAAAATTAATTATAAAAAAATATTTATATATATAATACATTTTTCAAAATAATTTGTAAATACTTATTTTTCTTTATTTTCCGACAATTATTATATATTTTTTAAATTTAATTTAAGATTTAAATATAAAAGTAAGCATACATAAATATTTATGCATGCTTACTTTTATCTAAATTAATTATTTAATAAAGTTACTTTATATCCTATTTCCTCTAAATTTTTCAAAACATTATTATTCCCAAAATAATGCATAGTTCCTAGTGACACTATATATTTTTTATCTTGCCTTGCTAATTCATCAATTTTTTTAGCTATTTTGATATCTCTATTTTTATATTGTTTATCATAATCAGACTTATCTTTTATGTAAATATTTTTAGATTCATTTTCCATATACTTATAATCTCCATTTATATAAGCTTCTGTTGATGATTTCATTGAATCTGTTATTATTTTTAATTCATTTTCATTGTATGTATTTATGAACCTTATTAAATCAGAATTTGATTTTTTAAGCAAATCAACTTGCGTATTATTGCTTTCAAGTGATACTATTTGCTTTTTTTCTTCACTAAATCTTTGAGCTAAAAATGTAGTTAATGTAGTTCCTGTAAGCCCAGCTTTCTCAGATTCTACTTGCTTTACTAAAGATAAAAAACCACTAGGACTTAGGTTCTTTACTTCTTTATACTTTAAATTTAAAGTTTTTAAAACTTCATCTAACTTTTTTTGTTCTTCTTTATTTAATAAATCTTTTAACTCTTTATCTTTTAAATATAATTCTTTTTGTTGTTTTTCTTGTAACTCTTTTACTGTTTTCTTATCTGTGAAATTTATTTCAAGAGCAAGAGCATCTACCTTGTTTAAAACAATTTTCATTTCTTCATTTAGATAGTCTAAATTGGGCTTAGTAGGTTGATTTGATGCTGTAAGATATATATAATCTTTTCCCTTCTTAGCTTCCCAAATAAATCCTTTAGTTTTAATATTTGCTTTTTCTGATGTTTGATTTTCACCTTTTAGAGTACATCCTCCTATTAAAGAAAGTGCCATAATAGGCAATATTAATATAGCTATTTTCTTAAAATTTTTCACAAGAAATCCTCCCTTGTTTTTATTGTGTCATTGTTAATTTTATCATGATTTAAAATAACCCTTCAAGTTTTAACTTAAAGGGTTATTTATAGTATATACTTTTTTAGCTTTTTAATTTAGTTACTTTATATCCTTTTTCTTGTAATAATTTTACTATACTATCATTTCCAAAAAAATGCATAGTTCCTACTGCTACTGCATAATTTTCATTTTCTTTAATTAAATTATCTATTTTTTCTACCATTTGTTTATTTCTATCTTTTAAAAGTTTATTATAATCGTCTTTATTCTTTAATTGATTATCTTCCACATATTTTCCCATATAGTTTGAATCCCCTGTTATAAATGCATACATTATTTCATTTCCTGTTTTTATTTCTTTTTCAATGGTCTTTGCATTAAATTCATTTATAAATTTTTTTAAGTCTGTAGTATTTTTAGATATAATTCTATGTTGATCATTTATATTTTCAAGAGATATAACTTTTTTATTGTTTGAATTGTAAGTATTTTGTAAAAAAATATCAGATGTGTTTCCATTAAATCCAGCTCTTACATATATTTCATTTTTTATTAAATTTGATATAGCCTCAGGAGTTAAATTCTTTATATCCTCATATTTAAAATCTAAAGATTCTAATATTCTCTTAAACTTTTCTTGTTCTTTATTTGTTAGTAAATTATTTAATTCACCTTGCTTTAAATAAGTATTTTCTTTATTAATTTTATCTAATGACTTTTTTGTATTTTCATCAGAAAAATTAATTTCTAAAGCAAGTGCATCTGTTTCTTTTATAATTTTTTTCATCGTATCATTTAAATAATTTATATTAGATTTATCAGGATGCATTGTTCCTACTAAATATATGAAATCATCTCCTTTAGTAGCCTTCCAGAAAAATCCCTTTGCTAAAGTCGATTTTTTATCTTCTTGTCCTATTGAATTTATGCTACACCCTATAAAAAAAATTGGTATACATATAGCAATAGCTAAAAGAAAAATCTTATTCAATTTTTTCATACGTTTTCCCCCTTATGTCTACTCCCTTGTTATAATTGTAACATATAAAATAAATATAGAGTAGATAGTTAAACAAACTATCTACTCTATATTTATTTTAAATTTAATTAATCAATACTTCCAACATTGTATTCAATTTCCAACTTTTCTTTATAGTCATTTACAAGCATATCAAGTGCTTGCTTTATCTCATATTCATTTGGTAATATTACATATTTTCTTGCATCTAATATGAATTTACTTTCCTTATTGACTATATTTACACTAGAAATTTTCTTATTTACGCTACCCTTCATATCTAAAAGTAGCTGTGAAAATTCTCCTTTTGTTATGTTCTTTAAGATTATATGAATTTCTTTTTCTGTAAGTAAGTTTTCATAAGAAACTCTTTCTACTTCTTCATTAAACATCTGCATAACTTCTTTATTTGTATTTTTTATATACTTATCTAATATAAATTTAGAACCTTTAGCTGATACAAAAGCCCCTAATCCTATAAAGATTACATTTAATATAAGATATGCAATTATATTGTTTATTAATTTTCCATATTGAGTAGCTGCTCCTAATATAAAAAATGCTAATGATCCACCTAAAATACCTAAAGTTAATTTGACATTATTTATTTTTTCATAGTTTTTTTTATCTTCTAAGTAAAAATCTTCATCTATAGCATGATTTTTATACTTGTATAATTTGAAGTTTAGAGAGTTCGATGTCGAATTTAGATTATTTGCAAATCTAATATATTCCTTTACATCTACTGTATTGTCTAAACTCAAGCTATGAATAAAATCCTCTCCAAAAACCTTTATACTTCTTATAATAGATTTAAAAAGGGCATCTTCTTTTGAATCTCCATTCCATATAGACAAAGCATATTCTATACATCCAGACATACCTAAAATATGTTCCGTTTCAATACTTCCATCTATACCAAAGAAGTCTATTCCTTTTACTTTTCCTTCATTAGCTATAAGTTTGGCTTGATTATATGTAAAGTTTCCTCTTTTTAATATTTTTTTTGGCTCTAGAGTGGATTGAGTCATTCCTTCTTTTATTCTATCCTCAAAATCACCTATAGCTTCTTCATATTTGTCCATTGGAATCTCAATATTAACAGGGCTTCCATCCTCATTTTTAAACCTTAATTCACCATAATGTAAGCAAGAATCTACACATCGTTCTCCACTACTGTTATATTTACTTTTTAGTATCTTTGTCATATATAAATTTCACCCTTCGCAAATGAACTTTGATTTATTTTATAGTTTCACCAATTCACCTTCTTCAAGTATACTAGTTATCCTAACTCCAAAGTTTACATCTACTGTTAAAAATTGTCAATTAGTGATTGTAATTTAAATCAAATATCTATTTTAAAGTCATTCTTGTATTAGCTAAAACTCTTTAAATTATTCCGCCATAGATTTCTAGCCTTTATTTATTATAAGTTTGTCTGTTAATTGTTTTTTTCAACCATATCCTCAATAACAAGCCCTCTTTTATTTTCTATAAGCCCTGTTCTACACTTATATACATTAGATCCATTTACACTAAGTAATGAATGCTCATTTGTTTTAGTTTCTAATTTTAAAACATCACCTACATTTAAATTTATAAGATCTTTTACAGATATTTTTGTTTTTCCTAATGTGGCTAAAAGTTCTGCTTTTACATTACAAATATTTTTGTATATGGCTTGAGAAAACTCATATTGCCCTTCTATATGAGTTGATTTTAAAAGTTTTTTAGTTTCTAACTGCCCAAGTATTGGTTCCATACAGCAATAAGGGTTACAAAATCTCATTTTTCCAATTTCTTTTTTCCCATCATACATAGTCATATGTGCAATAAGAACAGATTCACTTACTGAGTATTTTCTACTTGATTCCATGTTGGTATGTATTGATGAAACTTTTCTTTTAGTACAACCATCTACTATATATAATCTAGTTATATAAGTAGTCGCTGCATGAAGCATTAAATGTTTATCAATCTCTGTAAGCTCTCTATTTGCATCTTCAAAAGTACCATCTCCACCTAGCATTAAATCTATAAGTGTAAGTACAACAGATTTATCTACTTGATATATAAGGCCCTTTACTAAAGGAAAAATATCATGTTCAACTATTATTGACCCTGGATTTGTTATATCCATAAATTCTTGAAAGTTTGTTTGTTCGACTTTTTCAAGCTTGCAAGTTATGTTTTTTCTTTTTAACTCAAAATTGATATGTAAATTCATATACTTGCAAAAGTCTTCAGATATAACGGATAAAAATCTCATATTATCAGTAGAATATCTTTGAGGATTTTTAAAATCGTAATTTCTAATTTGCTTTTCGATAATTTTCACCTCCCCCGTTGATTTTATCTACTTTGAAGATTGTTTGCTATTGACCACATTTCATCTACTGTCTGCATACCTCTACTATTATATTGGAATGCTCTTTGTGCCATCATTAGGTCTACTATCTCATCTTTCATATTTACATTTGAAGTTTCCACATACCCCTGTAAAATAGTTTTTTTATTTACAGTTTCAACTTGTCCTGGTTTTGCTGTAAATAAATTATCTCCTACAGCTGTGAAATCCGCATCTCCTTTAGTAGTATATAGATCTATATCTCCTATTTTTCTACTATCAAGATAGACTTCTCCAGATTTATTTATGCTTAGTTCTCCATTTTTTAAATTAGTATTTCTTAAATTTCCATTAGTAAATCTAATATCTAATATATTCCCATTATCATCTACTAATTTTCCTGTTGCATCTAAGTTAAATTCACCATTTCTAGTGTATGCATAACTTCCATCATTTCTTCTTACTCTAAAAAGTCCTTCACCATCTATAGCCAGATTAGTTTTTATTTTAGTTTCCTTTATAGCACCTTGAGAAAAATTTCTAGTTACTTGACTTACTCTAGATCCAGTCCCTGTTGTAGCATCCTTAGAATTTGTAGGAAAAGATCTTTTATGTAGATTTTCTTCATATAAATCCAAAAAACCAACCTCTAACTTCTTATACCCTACAGTTTGTACATTTGTTAAATTGTTAGATATTACATCTATCTTTGACTGGCTAGCTAACATTCCTGCTTTACTATTATGCATTATATTATACATATCTTTACCTACCTTACATTTCCTATTTCACTAGCAATTTGTTTTAGTGTAGAGTCTATAGTTTGTATAACCTTTTGATTAGCTTCAAATTCTTTTATTGTTTCCATAGATTCAGTTACAGATGCTATATAATCTACATTAGATCCTTCTAAGAATCCTTGTTTAATAGAATAATTATTAGTATTTGTAGGGTTGTTTCCTGAATATAAGTTATCTCCAACTTTTTTTAATCCCTTATAATCATTAAAGTCTACAATGTTAAACTTATAACTATTACCACCTTCTATAGTCAGTCCATTTGATGAATTTATAGTCATCTTTCCATTTCCAACATATATAGGCTCTACACTATTACTAGCTTGATTTACTCCCATAACATTATGACCACCATTTGTTACTAGATATCCTTGTGAGTTTATCTTAAAAGATCCATCTCTTGAATAAAATGTATTCCCATCATGATCTCTTACTTGGAAAAATCCACTTCCATTTAAAGCAAAATCTGAATTGTTCTCTGTTGAGATAAAACTTCCTTGTTTAAAATTAGTAGTTACCTCGTCGATTTTAGTCCCAAAACTTAAGTCCCCTAAAATTTGATGGGTTGGAATTCCATTTTTATAGTTATCATTATTAGATAAAGTCATTTCATCAAAACTTTTGGATATAAGTTTATCTTCCTTATATCCATTAGTTTTGATATTAGCTAAATTATTTGTTAAAACACTTTGTCTTTCTTGCAAGTTTAACATCGATGATACAGATGTATATAATCCTCTTAGCATATTTCCTCCTAATCTAGGTAGTTTAATTTTTTCATCATACCTTTTAAATTCAAGATAGCTTTTTTATTTAATTGTGAAACCCTAGACTCAGAAACTCCTAATACTGCACCTATTTCTTTTAGTGTTAGTTCTTCGTAATAATATAGTGATAGTACTAATCTATCTCTTTCATTTAACATATCTAGTGCTTTCGTTACAGTTTGTATTAACTCATCTTTTTCAACAGAATCTTCTATATTTATAGATTCATCTTTTATTATGTCTATAAGTTTTAAATCATTTTCACTATCTAAAACAATATTATCAAGAGAGCTTGTGCTTAAATTTAAAGTACTTTTCTTTATCTTATGAACTTCATTAGATGAAATCTCCATATAATCTGAAATTTCATCTATTGTTGGTTGTCTAAGATATTTATGTTGTAAGTGTTCTACACAACTTTTATATGACTTTACTTTGCTTAGGCAACCCCTAGATACAGGCGATTGCTTTCTTATTTCATCTATTATATAAGATGTTATTCTTATCGAAGCATAAGTAGAGAATTTGACACCTTTTTCCTCATCAAATTTATCACTTGCATCTAAAAGTCCCATAACACCATAGCTCACTAAATCTTCATATTCCATACCTATTTTGTTTGTATAGTATTTCGATGCGATACTTTTTACTATAGGCATATTTTGATTTATAAGTTCTTCTTTACTAATCATAACTATAACAACTCCAATCACTATATATTAACTACACCCTGAGATTTTATTTGTACATCACTAGGTATTTCATTTAATGACAATATAGTTAAATTAGGAAAGACCATTTCTACTAATTTTCTAAATGGCGCTCTTATTTTTGGAGAAACTAATAATATAGGTCTATTATTGTTAAAATTAACAGACTCTATAGTATTTTGTATTCCTCTAAATATATTATTAGTAGTATCTGGATCTATAGCTGGGTATGTTCCATTTACAGATCTTTGTAAACTATTAGCTACTAAATTTTCAATTTCCATAGATAATGTAGTAACTACAATTGAGTTGTTCTCATCTATTAGCTCAAAGCATATACTTCTACTCATCGCCATTCTTACATATTCGGTAAGTAGCTCTAAATCTTTAGTATTTCTTGCATTATCAGCTAAAGTTTCTAATATTGTAACTCTGTCTTTTATAGATACTTTTTCTTTTAATAAATTTTGGAATATCTTTTGAACTTCTCCTAATGTCATTAAATCTGGTATTAATTCGTCTACTACTGCACTGTATCTTTCTCTTGTTGCATCTATAATAGCTTTTACTTCTTGTCTTCCCATTAACTCATAAGACTTAGCTTTTATAGTTTCAAGTAAGTGCGTTACTAAAATCGTCGTAGGGTCTACAACTGTAAATCCATATAATTCTGCTTCTTCTGCTTTGTCTTTTTCTATCCATAAAGCATCTAACCCAAAAGTAGGCTCTTTTGTTGAAATACCTTCCATATCTATATCCATTCCCATTGGATTCATGCAAAGTAGCATGTTTGGCATAAGCTCGTATGTGGTAACTGGTACTCCTTTTATTTTTATAGTGTATTGATTTGGCTCTAATTGTAAGTTATCTCTAATCCTTATTGGATGAACAATTATTCCCATATCTATTGCACACTGTCTTCTAACAGAAACTATTCTTTGTAATAAATCTCCTCCACTACTTTCATCAGCTAGAGGAATTATTCCATATCCAATTTCAACTTCTATAGGTTCTACATTTATAAGTGTCGATACATCTTCTGCATTTTCTAAACTTTCCTCTGGAGTTGGTGGTTCCTCTATTTCAAGTAATGCATTTTCTTGTTCAGATTTTTCTTCTTTTTTAAGTGTATATCCTACAAATATTGCTCCTGCTCCTAAAGTAAAAAATGATAATTTTGGAAGCCCTGGTAAAAGTCCTAGTAATACCAGCACTATTCCTGCCATAAGCACTGCTTGCGGAATAGACATTAACTGTTTTCCTAATTGACTACTAAAATTTTCCTCACCATTTACTTTAGTTACTAGTATACCTGCCGATGTAGATATTATTAGGGCTGGAATTTGACTTACTAGTCCATCTCCTATTGTAAGCCTTGTATAGGTCTGGATAGATTCCATAAAATCCATATTAAGCATTACAACACCTATAACCATACCTGCAAGTATATTTATTGTTGTTATTATAATTCCGGCGATTGCATCTCCTTTTACAAACTTTGATGCCCCGTCCATGGATCCATAAAATTCAGCTTCTTGTTGAAGTTCAGTTCTTCTCTTTCTAGCTGTTTTTTCATCTATCATACCCGCATTTAAATCTGCATCTATACTCATTTGTTTACCTGGTAATGCATCTAGTGTAAATCTTGCAGATACTTCAGATACTCTACCAGAACCATTTGTTATAACAACAAATTGGATAATTATTATTATTAAAAATATAATTATACCTACTACATAGTTTCCTCCAACAACGAAACTACCAAAGGATTCTATTACGCTCCCTGCATAACCTTGGCCTAATATAAGTCTTGTTGATGATATATTAAGCCCTAGTCTAAATAAGGTAGTTACTAAGAGGATAGTAGGGAATATTGATAATTCTAATATACTAGTTGAAAAAATTGTCATTAGTAATATAAGTATTGAAAAACCTATATTTAGGGCTAACATTATATCTAATAAGAATGGTGGTAGTGGAATTATTATCATAAGTATAATTCCAATTATCCCAAATCCAACTAATATATCAGTTCGTTTTTTAAGACTAAATTTTTCCATTTAAAACCTCTTTTATATTTTTTTATATCTATTTTTGATCTTGTAAACTGCTACTAACACTTCTGCTACTTCTTGATACACTTTTTCTGGTACCTCTTCTTCTATCTCTACCTCTTTATACATAAGTCTAGCTAAAGGCTTATTTTCTATGATTGGTATATCATGTTCTTTTGCTATCTCTCTTATTTTAAAAGCTACTATATCTGCTCCTTTTGCAACTACAATAGGGGCTTGATCTTTTCCTTTTTCATATTTGATAGCTATAGATATATGAGTGGGATTTGTTACAATTACACTAGCTGATGGCACAGCTTCCATCATTCTTCTTGATGCCATCTCTCTTTGTTTTTGTTTTATCTTACCTTTAATTTCTGGATTACCTTCCATTTGCTTATACTCTTCTTTGACCTCTTGCTTAGTCATTTTTAAATCTTTTTTATACATATACTTCTGATAAGCAAAATCTAATACAGAAATTACAAATAAGGCTAACAAAATACTTTGTATCAACTCTTTTACAAGAGTAATAATTGTACTCATTAAGTAAGGCAGGTATATATCACCTGTTTTTAAAATTCCCATAAAGTTTTTACTCATAAATGAGTAACCAACCTTAAATAATATAGCTACAAGAATTATACTTTTTATTAAGTTTCCAAGTGATTTCATTGAAAACATATTCTTAAATCCATTTATCGGATTTAATTTAGAAAGTTTTGGTTTTAAAGGATCCGTCGTCATTAAAAATCCACTTTGCATTACGTTTCCTATAGCAGAAAATACAATTATAATCATTCCAATAGGTATTATAATTTTCATAAATCCTGCTAAAAGCATCATAAGCAAATTACCTACTATTTTCATTGAAAACTCATTTGTAAATCCGATATTTAAATACCTTACTATTGATTCTTTAAGTTGTAAAATTACAAAATCTGACATTGAGTAAATTATCATAAGTACACCTAACAATGTTAATGTTGTTACAACTTCTTTACTCTTTGCTACATTCCCACTTTTTCTTGCATCTTTTATTTTCTTTGAAGATGGTTCTTCAGTTTTATCATCTGTTGATAACATGGCTCCTAATGGTGCCATAGCTGTAAAGTAGGAGCTATGACCACTCATAAAGGTTCCATTTAATATATCTGTCATATGAACTAGTAAGTTATGTAGTTCATTTAGAATGAATGGTAATGATATTACAAAGAACATTATCCCAACTAAAATTTTTAGTGGCATTCCTAAAATCATTACATTTAACTGCGGAACACTTCTTGATATTAAACCCATTATAAAATCTGTTATAATAAGAGCTAATATTATTGGTACCGCAATTTTAAATCCAATTACAAAGCACTGTATAAATACATTAACTATATAACCATAATTATTTGTTAATATTGGGCTTCCTATCTTAACAAGTTTGAAGCTTTGGCTTATTCCAGTGATAAGTTTGTGGTGTCCATTCATTGTAAAAAACACCATTATACCAATCCAATAAACCATATTTTCTATTAATGTAGTATTGTCTTTACTATTAGGATCATAAATATTTACCATTGATAACCCTAATTGTTGATCTATTAAACTACCTGCTATTTTTAAACTATTTATACAAATACTTGTTATATATCCTAAAACCAATCCTGTTATAGTTTCCATAACTGCAATATTAATTAAATCATACGTACTACTGACTTCTACATGTACATTTACAGTACATGATATTATTACCGATATAAACAAAGTAAAAGTAACTTTAAATACATTTGGCGTTCCACTCGGAAATATTACGCTTAGGCATGAAAAAAATGCTATTAACCTAATAAATACAAATATCAATTTTTTAACTATCCTTTTATTACTGCTATCATATTCATAATTTTGTTAGTAAACTGTATAAGTTCATTTAGCATCCAAGCCCCTCCAACTACTAAAACTAATGCTACTGCTATTAATTTTGGTATAAATGATAAAGTTTGTTCTTGGATTTGAGTGGTTGCTTGAAAAATACTTACTAATAGCCCTACTATTAAAGATAAAATTAATATAGGTCCGCCTACTAACATAGCTGTATATAAAGTTTCTTTTACTACACTAACTACTACACTTTCATTCATAATGAATACTCTCCTCAATTATTGAAAACTTAACAGTAACGATTTTATTAATAAATTCCATCCATCTACCATTATGAATAATAACAACTTAAATGGTAAAGAAATCATAACAGGTGGAAGCATAAACATCCCCATAGACATAAGTACACTCGATACCACTAAATCTATTAGTAAAAATGGTAAATATATTAAAAATCCAATTTGAAAAGCTGTTTTAAGTTCACTAATTGCAAAAGCTGGTACTAGTATATATAAAGGTATGTTGTTTCTAGTCATTTTCTTCTTATTTACATCTGAGTTATCAACAAATAACTTTATATCTTCTTGTCTAGTTTGCTTTAATAAAAACTTTCTTACAGGTACTTCTGCTTTTTCTATAGCTTGTTCAAATTTAATTTCATTGTTCATATAAGGTTTTAATGCTTGATCGTTTATTTGTTTAACCGTTGGTGCCATAACAAACATCGTTAAACAAATTGCTAGTCCTACTAATACCTGATTAGGTATTGATTGTTGAGCTCCTAGCGCTGACTTTATAAACGAAAAAGTTATTATAATTCTTACAAAGCTCGTCATCATAAACACTATAGTGCCTAAAAACATTAGAGCTGTTAGAACTAAAAATAATTTCATTAAAGGAGTGTAGTCACCTATATAAGGTGTTAAATCACTTAATGTTTGCATCTTCTTTCTCCTCTAGTTTGTTTATTACATCCATTGTATTGTACATATTTTTTTTAAATCTAATTCTATTAAATTTGACTTTCGTAAACTTAGAAGTATCAAATTTTAATTTATTACTACTCTTTTTACTATTTTCGATTTCTTCTAAATCTGCCTTATTTAAGTCTCTTACTCTTTCAACATTGTGTGGTGAGATTAGTAAAACACATCCTTCATCTCCAGTTTTTAAAACTATTAAAAATGTATCTTTACTAATGCTCACTTTTTCTATCACTTTTGCATATTTGTATATGCCCATATTTTGTAAGTTAAACCCATTCATCTTATGAGCTATTAAAATTATTAAAAACATCAATATAACAAATGCGCTTAAATTTACTAAATACTGTAACATTCCATCCATAATAAGTTACTTTTGCTCCTTTTTCCCTATTGAGATTGCTTATTTTGATTTTGTTCTTTAGGCTGTTGCTCTAAGTTTGATTGTTGATCATCTTTTTTATCTACTATTAAAATATCAACTCTCCTGTTTATAGCTCTATTTTCTGGTGTTGAGTTGTCTAATAAAGGCTTATACTCACCATATCCTTTTACTGAAAATCTTGTTGGATTCATACCTTTTTTTTCAACGAAATAACTTACAACACTTACAGCTCTTGATGTTGATAAGTCCCAGTTTGAAGCAAATCTTGAATTGTGTATAGGAACATTATCAGTATGACCTTCCACTAAAATATCATTGTCTACACCATTTGCTAATGTAGTAATAGTGTCTAGTGCATTTATACTCGTTGGTTTTAATTCATCTCTACCAGAATCAAATAATATAGTTTCATCTAGTTGTAATACTATACCTCTATCTTCTTTTCTTACTTTTATAGAATCATTTAAATTGTTATTAGCTATTGCCTTATTAACCTTCTTCTCTAAGTCTTCTTTCATTTCCTTAGCATCTTTATCTACATCAACTTTTAATTCGTCTATATCTTTTACTTTTGAAATTGATGTACTTCCACCTCCTAAAGATTGTTGAAGTGCCTTAGATAATTGTTTTAATTTTTGACTGTCAACTGCAGACATAGAATATAAAAGAATAAAGAAAGTAAGAAGCAAGGTTATAGTGTCTGCATAGGTGTCCATCCAAGAACTTCCACCCATATCATCATTTTTCCCTCGTCTTTTATCTCTACGCGGCATGTGCTGGTCCACCTTCTAACGTTTCTCTTTTGTAATAAGCTTTCTTCTCTTTTGGTGTTAAGAAGTTTACTAGTTTTTCTTCTATAACTCTTGTGCTATCTCCATTTTGGATACTCATAATTCCACAAATCATCATATCCATTTTTTCGCACTCTTTTTCACCTTTTATTTGTATGTTATATCCTAATGGATTTAATAGAGCATTTGCCATTAGTGCTCCATAAAAAGTAGTTATTAATGCTGCACCCATACCTTTTGCTATAGTATCTGGAGTTCCCATATCAGCTAGCATTTGTATAAGTCCTATAAGTGTACCAACCATACCAAATGCCGGTGCATATCCACCCCAAACTTTATAAATTTTTGCACCTTTACTATAGTTGTTTTCTACCTCACCTATTTCTATTTCTAAAATTTCTTTTATATCTTCCATGTCTATACCATCTATTGCTAGTTCTAGACCTTTTCTTAAGAAATCATCTTCTATTTGTGATACCTCTTGCTCTACTGCAAGAGGACCATCTTTTCTAACCTTTCTAGCTAACTCTTTAAATTGATCAACTAGATCTACTTTATTTACATTACCAGATCTTAGGGTTTCTTTTGTTGCTTTAAATCCTGTTTTTAAGTCATCCATTGAAAATGTTATAAGTACTGCTGCAAAAGAACCTCCGCATGTTATAGCTACAGAAGCTCCATCTATAAATGGTTTTAGTCCTGATTTTCCTAAACATATTCCTAATATAACAAATCCAAATGCCAAGATAAGCCCTAAGGGAGTTAATATATCACTTTTTTTCATATTACCCTCCTATATTATCTCTTTAAATTTATTATTTCTTGAAGTAACTCATCACTTGTTGTTATAACTTTACTTGCAGCTTGGAATGCTCTTGTTGTTACTATCATTTCTGTAAATTCATCAGAAAGGTCAACATTTGACATTTCTATTGCCCCTTGATTTATAAGACCATGTTTAGTATTCATTGGAGCCCCTGAGTTTCCTGTTTGTCCATAAAGATTTCCACTTAATGATTCTAAACCTTCAGGATTTTGGAAAACTGCTATTTTTAAAGTTTGAGCATTTTCAACTTTTGTTCCATCTGCTAAAAGATATGAAATCTTGCCTTCTTTAGATATGTTAAATGATAAAACTTTTTGTAAAACTCCCGCTGGATTTTTTTCTTCTTTAGGAATTTGTATTGGTTTTTCATTTCCTTTATCATCAATTCCCATAACTTTATATCCATCACCAGTTACTAAACTTCCATTTTTATCTAGTGTAAATGATCCATCTCTTGTATATGCTCTTTGGGTTTTTCCAAGAGATACAATAAAGAATCCATCTCCATCTATTGCTAAATCTGTTGGTCTTCCTGTTGGTTGTATATTACCTTGAGCCATACTTCTAAATATCCCATTTACTTTTGTTCCTACACCAACTTGTCCTGGGTTTACTCCACCTATAACATTAGGATCTCCAGCATCCCCTCCAGGAACACTTGAGTATATAACTGTTTGATTTAGTGCATCAGCAAATCTTGTAGTAGATTTTTTAAATCCCGTTGTTCCTACATTTGCAACGTTATTACCTACAACGTCCATCTTTGTTTGATTTGCTTTCATTCCACTTATTCCTGAATACATTGACTTTAACATAAGCTTTTATCTCCCTTTTTTATAAATTTGAATCTATTATTATTTATTTTCACTTGCTTTTATAAGAGCACCATATTCAACAGATTTTAATTCACCTGTCTTGTTATCTCTTATATCCATATAAACGATTCCATTTTCTATTTTTATACCTTCGACAACTCCAGTTATTCTTTTCTTTTCATTTGAACTATTGTCTTTAGGTATATTTGCATCAATTTTATTTTTTTCATTTGCATCTTCTTCAGGTGCATAAGCTTCTACTTTTTTTCCTATCATAGATGATGCTGTGCTCATTGCAGAGTTTACTAAAACTCCATTTGTTAACCCAGCCATATACTGTGTATTATCATTTAAGTTTTGCATTTGCTCTAGTGTATTAAACTGAGCTAACTGAGTTATGTATTGAGTTGGATCCTGTGGATTCATTGGGTCTTGATGACCCATTTGTGCTACAAGTAATTTTAAAAATAAATTTTTATCTGTTTCTTGACCAGGCATTATTATGTCTGTTCCATTTTCTGTTTTTCCTGCAGACTTAGCACTTTTTGTCTTTGTGTTATTTGTATCTATACTCTTTTTTGTTACATTCATAAAATCATTCATAGTTTAACCTCTACGCTAATATATTGACATTTTGTTGTAAATTATCTACTTCTTCAAACTCTTCTATAGAACTTACTTGCTTAGTACTATTTCTTTTTTGCTTTCTAGATTCTTCTCTTTTGTTAAATTGTTGATTTAAGTTATCAGAAAAGAAATTTTCACCATTTGATTTCATAGTAACCACAACATCTTTTGATTTTATTCCTAAATCAAATAAGTGTTTGTTTATATCACCTATATTTTTACTTAACATGTGGAAAGTATCTTCCTTAGAAACATTTATAAAAACTTTGGTAGCTTCACTATCTTTCATAAGTTTTATAGTCATATCTCCTAATTCTTTAGGATTTATATTTACTTTAATTTCTTCTATATTATTATTTTTTAAGTATTTAACCATCTTTATAAAATCATCTGCCATTTGATTAGCTCTTATTGTTACTGTTGGAACATTTTTGTTGGCATTTGATTCTTGTATAAAAGTTTTATTTGATACTTGAGAAAATACATTTGCATTTTTATCTAATATATTTTCTAAAACATTTAAATCTTTATCTTCTTCTTTAGGTTTTAAGTCTAAAACATTACTTTTATTTGAATTTGTCGATACATTTAATTCTTCATATGATTTTAAACTTTTAACTTGATTATCCAATTCATCAATCATATTCTTTTGGTCTGAAGTAACTTTTGAAGATATAGATTCTAAATTTACTTTTTTGTTCTTAGAATCTTCTAAACTTATATTTTTCAATATATTATCTATTTTTTCTCCAGTTTTTTTCGACATTTTATCTGATTTTAAATCATCAGATAAATTATTGTCTAAATTTATAACTTTATCTAAACCAATTAAGTCTTCATCTTTTTTCTTATTAAAGATAGTTTTAAAATCTAAGTTAAAGTTTAAATCTACGTTTTCTAAAAACTCGTCATTTATTGAATCTATAAGTTGATTTTGTTTTTCATTGTTTAAATTTATATCTATTTTTTGATTTTTTATATTTGTTAATAAAGAATCAATTTCTTTTAATAAATCTTTTTTCTTTGATTCATCTTCACATTCTGTGTTGCTTATTTCCTTGTATAGCTTTATATTTGAAAGAAGACCTTGTAGTAATTCCATAATATCCATGTCTTTGTCAGTGCTAGTTTTTTCACTGTCTAAACCTAAGGATGCAATTAAATCTTCAAACCCATTGCCACTTGATAAGTTACCTTTTACACTATTTTTTTCAGATGACATTTTAACTAAGCCTTTAGAAATATTTAAATTAAAATTCATATTAAAATCATCCTTTATGATATTTTCTTTTTATTCCTTATATATGCATATAAGGCAAATTCATCATTTTCAATTTGCTCTTTTCTATCTTCTTCTTTTTTTAATTTCATAAATTTATTTTCTTTTAAGGTTTCTAATGATTTTCTATTTATTTGCTTTTCAATAAAATCATCCTTAGCTTCTAATACTCTTTGTTCTTTTTCTACTAGCATATCTTTACATTCTTCAATTGTTTTTGTAATAGAATATAAATAATTAAATCTAATTTTTTGGCTAATTATATCTTCACAATTTTCAATATTTGAATATCTTTGATAATTAGAATCTAATTGTTTTATATTATCTTCTAGTGCTTTTTTATCATTTTGAGCTTTTGTATATTCTAATTTGCTAGCTTCTTCTTCTTTTATTTTCATGTCTAATAACTTTTGTAGCTTAAATTTATACTTGGTCACTTAAAACGCTCCTCATTAATTAAATATGCTTTTTAACTCACTTACGTTGTCTTCAAAGATTGTATCTTCATTTACACCTTGTTTTAAGTATGAATTAACTCTATCTATATATTCGATAGCCATATCTATTTTATTATTTGAGCCATTTTCATAAGCTCCTATATTTATTAAATCTTCAGCTTCTTTATATGTTGCTAATATATCTCTTGCTAAAGATGCCGCTTTTTGATGATCCTCTTCACAAATTTCTTTCATAAGTCTACTTACACTATTTAATATGTCTATAGCTGGATAATGATTTTTATGAGCTAAATCTCTTGATAAAACTATATGTCCATCAAGTATACCTCTTACTGTATCTGCAATTGGTTCATTAAAATCATCTCCATCAACAAGTACAGTGTAAAAGGCTGTTATTGATCCATGTTCTGACATACCGCTTCTCTCCATAAGTTTTGGAAGTAATGCAAACACAGAAGGAGTATATCCTTTTTGTGCAGGTGGTTCACCTATTGCAAGACCTACTTCTCTTTGAGCCATAGCAAATCTGGTTACTGAATCCATCATTAATATTACTTTTTTACCTTGATCTCTAAAGTACTCGGCAATAGCTGTAGCAGTTAAAGCTCCTTTTAGTCTTAAAAGTGGTGATTTATCTGATGTTGCACAAACAACTACAGACTTTTTCATTCCTTCTTCACCTAGGTCTCTTTCTATAAAGTCTAAGACCTCTCTACCTCTCTCTCCTATAAGTGCAATAACATTTACATCAGCTTCTGCTGTTCTTGCTATCATACCTAATGTAGTACTTTTTCCAACTCCACTTCCTGCGAATATTCCTATTCTTTGGCCTTCTCCGCAAGTTAAAAATCCGTCTATTGCCCTAATTCCAGTAGGCATTATATTTTTAATTCGTGGTCTTTTCATAGGGTCTGGTGGCTCATTTGAAAGACTATATCTTTCTCCACCTAAAATTTCAACATCATCTATTGGGTTTCCTATTCCATCAAGAACCTTTCCTAAAAGATCATCACTACATTTAACACTTAGCGGTATTCCTCTAGCAACAACTCTGCAACCAGGAGCTACTCCTGCAAGTTCACCTAATGGCATAAGTATTACATTATTATCTTTAAATCCTACAACTTCACAATTTATAGGTTCATTTGCATAGTTATATACTATACATAACTCTCCAACAAAAGATTTTATTCCTTCAACCTCTACAGTTAATCCTATTATTTTTGTAACTTTACCTTCTGCTATCACATCTTTTATATCTGAAACTTTATTTTTTAATCTTTCAAAATCTAAGTTAATCATAATAGCTCCTCTTTTACTTTATCCATAACACAATCAATTCCTACAATTAATCTTCCTTTATTTGTTTCAATCATTGCATTTCCTGGATCAATAGAATCATCTGGTAGTACAAAGGCATCTCCCTTTATAGATTGTTCATTTTTTAATTCATTAAGTTTTGCATTTATACTTTCTATATATATTGAATTTGTTTTTATAACAAAATTTTCTTTCACTTCATATTCATTGATAACTGATTCTAAAATATTATTCATTGAATCAACTTCATTGAATTTTTCTTTTAATACTTTTTCTGCTATTGATATACTTAATTCAATTATTTGTTTCTTATTATCTTTTAAGTATTCAACCACTTGTTCCTTAGCATTTATTAAGGTTTCACTAGCTTCTTTTTTAATGTCTTCAGATTCTTTTTTAGCTTTTTCTATATTTTCTTCATAAGCTTCTTTATATCCATCTTCATATCCATTTTGAAGTCCTTGCTTGTGACCTTCTTCATATGCTTGTCTTTTGATTTGTTCTGACTCTTCATTTGCAACTTCTATAATTCTTTGGCTTTCTAATTGTGTATTAGCTATAACTTCATCATAAGTTTTCCTAGCTTCTTCAATTTCATTGTTTAACTTTTCTTTTTGGCTTTCTAATTCTTGTCTAATTTCTTCAAATTCTTCAGTTTGAGTTTCAATTATCACTTTATTTGAGTTTGTAGTTTTTAAAGGTTTAAAACCTTTAAAAACTACTTCCCTAGATTTTATAATGCTTGTATTTTTATATGAATTCATCTTCTGATCCTCTAGATAATGTTATTTCCCCAGTATCTTCAAGTCTTCTAACAACATTTACAACAGCTTGTTGTGCTTCTTCTACTTGAGAAATCTTTACTTTTCCTAGTAACTCAATTTCTTCACGTAGTGCTTGAGATGCTCTTTGAGATTGATTTTTAAATATAGTTCCTGAAACATCTGAAGAGGCTCCCTTAAGAGCAAATGCAAGATCTTTAACATTAACTTCCTTAAGAATTCTTTGTATAGCCATGTTGTCAAGTCTAACAATATCATCAAAGATAAACATATTAGATTTAATTTCTTCAGCCAATTCTTCATTTTTAGACTCAATAAATTTAATAATACTTTTCTCTGTTTTTCTATCTACATTGCTTAATATATCTACTAAGCTGTTAACTCCCCCAGAGCTTTCCATATCTAACTTACCTAAGCTAGTTAATTTTTCTTCTATAGCTTTATCTATAGATTTTATAACAGCTGGTGGTATGTTAGATGTAGTTCCTATCTTTAAGGAAATTTCTAATTTTAATTCATCTGATAGTTCAGATAAAACAACTGCTGCTTTATCTGGTTGAATATGAGATAGTAATATTGCTATAGCTTGAGGACTTTCCCCTTGTATACATGCAAGTATTTGTTCTGGTTCTGCTTTTCTAGCTGAAACAAATAACTTTGTATATGCATCATACTTTATACCTTCTAGTAACTTAGTAGCCCTTTGACTTCCTAAAGCTCCATTAAGTAATGATTTTGCACAGTCAATACCACCTTCTATAACAAATTCCTTACCTTTATTTAGCTCTATAAATTCTTGTAAAACTTCTCTTCTTTCTCTAGGTTTAACTGTATTTATATTAGCTATTTCAACACCTATTTTCTGAATTTTCCTATCAGATAAGTTTTTTATTACACTTGCAGCTACATCTGGCCCTAAAGTCATAAGTAGTATAGCTGCTTTTCTTGCACCCGTAACTCTTCTAAATTTAGGTATATCACCTAAGTCAAATGCATTTCCTTTAACGCCTTCGTTTTGCAAATAAAATCACCCTTTACTCATTTAACCAACTATTAACTAAATCTGTAACTTGGTCTGGATTGTCTGCAGCAAACTGCTTAACTTCATCTTCTAAACTTACACTTGCTTCATCTTCTTCTTCATTGCTGTTCAATCTATTTTGCTCCAATTCTTCTAGCTTTTTGTTGATTAGTTCTAATTCATCTTCTTCCTCTACATCCTCTACTATAGTAGATTTACGTTTATTTTTCATAATCATGTAAACTACTGTACCGATTAATAATCCTATAATAATAGCAATTATTATTCCTGTTATAGTTAACATTAGTGATAATGATTTATTTTGGCTTATAGCACTCTTAATAACTCCAAATGTAGAAGTATCTTCTTTCTCTGTTTCAAATCCCATAGAAACTACTTTTACGTTATCTCCTCTTTTTGGATCCATTCCTATAGCATTTGCTACCATTTGTTGAACATTTCTTACTACATCATCACTTAATTGACCATTTATAGCTACTGATGCTGTTATTTTATTTACTTCACCTTTTGCTTTTATAGTCTTTGTTTCAGTTTTACCTGTTTGATATTGAATGTCTTCTTCACTACTTTGAACACTTCCAGCTCCGCTTTCATTAACATTACTCATGTTGTTGTCTACTGCACCACCTGTGTTTTGTCTCTCAGTAGTTTTGCTATTTGATTTTGATTCTTTAGTTATTACTTTATTTGGATCTATTATAATTTCAGATCTTTCACTTGAATCAAAGTTTAAATCCGTGTTAACACTTGCTCTTACTTTACCTGGTCCAAATATAGGTTCTAAAAGACCTGTTATAGATCTTTCAAGTTCTTTACTTAAGTCTTTTTCAGCTTTTAAAGCTTGATCAACTTCTCCTAAACTTGAAGTTTTTATGTTTCCATTTTCATCCATAAGTCCATCTGATAATAGCTTCATATTTTGATCTATTACTTCGACATTTTGCTTTGGTACATTATTAGTACTTGCTGAAACTAAGCACATAATTGATCTTACTTGGTCTGGTTGTAAAGATTCACCTGGATTTAGATCAAGATAAACAGCTGCTTTTCCTGGTACGGTTTCATTTGCGAAAACTGATTTTTCACCTTCAGTTATATGTACTCTTGCACTTTTTACCTGTGGAAAAACTTTTATAGTTTTTTCTATTTCACCTTGAACCATTCTTTGTTTCTTTATTTGGAATTCTTCATCAGTCATTCCAAAAGAAGATCCTTCATCCATTATTTCAAAACCTTTTGAACCATTTGATACACTTGAAGATAATTCCATTCTTAATTTATCTACATCTTTTTTAGGAACTAGTATACTATTTCCTTCTATTTTGGTTTCTACTTTTTTTGACTCTAATTCCTTAGTTATTGTAGCAGCATCATTAGAATCTAAACCTGAGAATAAAACACCATATTTATTTTTCTTTGCATATGTTAATCCAAATATCATTGCTAAAACTAAAGATATAACTGCAACCATTATGGCAATTTTCTTCTTCTTAGATAAGGTATCAAATTGTTCTTTTTTAACCAACACAAAATCTTTTGCTTTTTGTGGTAATTCCTTTATATTCATCTAAATTTCTCCTTGCTATAAAGTTATAATTGAACTCTATTTAGATCTTGATAAGCTTCATATACCTTATTTCTAACTTCAATCATTAACTGCATTGACATTTGGGCTTCTTGTGCTGATACCATTACATCATGCATAGAAACGTCTCCACCTTTTATAAGGCTTTTTACTTTGTTATTTGAGTCCACTTGCATATCATTAACTTTGTCTATTGCACTTTTTATAACATCTGAAAAACTACTTTCTTTTTTAATACTCTCTGCATTTGATGTTTTAAGTAAATTATTGCTTGTTGCGATATTGTTTACTCCGCTTATAGCACTTATTCCTGTCATAAATATACTCCTTTTTTGTTTTATCTACCTATTTCTAAAGCCTTAGAAATCATATTCTTTTGTGCATTTAATGTATCTATATTAGATTCATAAGATCTTGCTGCAGTCATTAAATCTGCCATTTCAACTAATATATCCACATTTGGATATTCAACATATCCTTCTTTATCTGCATCTGGATGATTAGGTTCATATAATTTTCTAAGTGGTGCTTGATCTTTTTGTATACTTACAGTTTTTACACCTAGCATACCTAACTTACTATCGTAATTTTCCTCAAATACTGGAACTCTACGTCTATAAGCTCCGCCTTCTTTAGTTCTTGTAGTTTTCATATTAGCTATATTAGATGAAACTACATCCATTTTAAGACGTTCTGCAGATAAAGCACTTTGGCTTATTCTCATACCTCCAAAAATACTCATTTAGTTACCTCCCTGCTATAACATTTTTTGCCATTCCTAATTTTATATTAGTTAAAGTTACAAGAGCATTAAATTCAAGAGTTGTAGCTGCTTGGTTTACCTTTTCGCTCTCTAAGTCGATATTGTTACCATCTACTCTCATTTTTGAATTTTCATCTGTTTTAACCTCTATTTTAGGTTTTCCATTTACAGATTCGTTTAGAGTATCTTCAAAACTTACATACTTTCTTTTATAATTTGGGGTATTAATATTTGCTATATTATTAGCAATAACTTTACTCCTTAAGGCTGTGGCATCTAAACCAGCTTTCATTAAATTGTATATTTCCATTCTTCCCTCCCATTTTTTTATTAAAATAAAAAAACTACTCTGAAAGAGTAGTTTAATAACTTTTATACAATATGACTAATTACTAATTTTAAATTTTAAATATAAAATAAATTCAATAAGTAAATATTATTAAATTTTCACAGAACTATCCCTGTAAATATATATATAATAATATTTTACACCCCTAATTTAGACATAATGATACAATTACATCTTTTATTTTATATTTGCAATTAAATTTTATATTAGTAATTATAACAAAAAGTTTAGTAACTCTTCGGCAGCTGGCTGGCATAGTTTATTTCTAATAAACCTTAGCCCCTATAGTTTTGCGACCCTAGATTTCCCTAGGTATGCCCTTATTTTTTTCGACTTATATTTTCATTTTATACCATTATTCAGCATTATTCAAGCATTTACTTTAAATTCTAACTTTTCCAATAAGTAGTAATTTTCTAATTTGTTTAAAAAATAATTATAAGCTTAAACATCATGCTATTTTTAACATCAAATTATTTCAATATTAAGGTTAATCCTTGTAACTACCTTATTTTTAACATTTATAAATCTTATTATTTTTTATTTTTTGCATAATTTTTTTCTATTTTTTTAATTTCATTATTTATTTTTACTTTAATGAAATTTGTATACAATATATTTTTTTAATAATTTATAATAATTTAGATTTTCATATTTTTTAAATTATAATTTAATTTAATTTTATTTATATATTATGTTACATATTTTCATCTACATAAGCATAAAACTGTTCAACCGTATTAGGCATATAAACATTTAACTTTGAAAATACATCAAACAACCTTTGTTCTTGATTACTAAGTATTTTAGATATAACACAAACATTAGCTCCTAACTTAGCCATCGATAAAACAGATGTAGATACTGATGAAATAATTGATATATTATCATATTTGTAAAAAACTTCTATATTTATATGTTTGTCTATCCAATTAATATTTTTATATCCACTTAAAAAATCATCCATGTACTTACTATTATCTCTAGGATGATATTTAATAAATACATTATAATCTTTTAAGGATTTAATTAAATAGGCAATTATTTCTTTATATTTATTTAAGTCTAAATCATATAAATTAAATGCATCTACATGTTCTAAGGCAATAAAAATAGTTTTTCCATTTATATTAAATTCATAGTTACCATATACTAAATCTATCGCTTTTTTTAGACATCCTAAATTAATTTCATTGCTTAATTTACCATCATAAAATTCATCTCTAACAAGATTAGGATATAGGAAAATCCTTTGTTTTATCTTACTATAAGTTCCAAGTACTTCTATACACTCTATGTTACTTATTTTTTTAAATTCTTCATTATATGTAATAACTGAATTACAATATGATGCTGATCCATCTTCAATATAAATTACATTTTCAGAATCCTTAAAAAGACTATTACATATCATTTGAGTTATTTGATCTGATTCGTTATGTGTAAAAATATTATCATATAAATTTTCAGGTAAATTGTTTAAGTCATATATATTATCAAACACCTTAGATACTTCATCTAAGTTAAACTCAATATTATCACTATCAAATATAAATAAATCATTCCTATATCCTATATAACTATCTATAGCTACACTTGTAGATAATAGTAGATGGTATCCGGTTTTAACTAAAAAAAGATTTTTTTTGATGTTACAATTGCTATAAAACATTTTAGGATTTTCAATCTGAAACTCTAGAGAAGTATCCAAAATATCTTTTTCTATATTGTCAACAATAAAATTTCTTTTGTCAATTAAATTTAAAGTATCACAAAACATAATACAATTAGAATAATACTTTCTAATCCATATATTTAAGATTGTTTTTGTTTTTTTGCTTAAATTTTTATTTTTAGATAGTTTATAAGTTTCTTTTGCAATAATATAGTTTCCTTTTATTCTATTTTCGTCTATTTCTTTCGTCATTATTGAATTTTCTCTTATTCTTCTAAAGAAAAATCTTTTAGGTATATATTTAACTTTTTTTGCTAATATGAAGCTTTTACTTGTATGTATTTCATCTTCATGAACTATACCTTCATAAAAATTCAAATTATTGCTTTCTATAAATTTCCTTTTATAAAAATTCAACCATACAGGTGCTCTATAAGCCCTATTTCTATTAGCATAAACGTAAAATTCTTCTCCACTCATTATTTTTGATTCTATAAGGTCATATCTGTAAAATTCTTCTTTATCTACTTCACCAATACTTGATTGCCCATCTAAAAATGTTTCTGCATCAAAGGTAAGTATATCTAAATTATTTTTTTTAGCTTCATCATAGCAATATTTCATAGCATTTAAATCTATATAATCATCACTATCTAAAAAATAAATATATTCACCTTTACATTCTGCTATTCCGGTATTTCTAGCACCACTTAATCCTTTATTTTCTTGATTTATAACTTTAAAATTAGAATATTTTTTTTTATATTCTTCTAATATTTCAGCACTATTATCAGTAGATCCATCATTTATAGCTATTATTTCTATCCCTTTTAATGATTGCTTAACAGCACTATCTAAACTTTCTTTTAAATATTTTTCCACATTATATACAGGAACTACAATACTTACTTTTATCATATAAATCCTTTCTAGTACATTTAAATTTTAGTTCTTAAAAATTTTAAATTTTGATTTACTATAATTGAATCTCTTAATTCATTTTGATATATTAATACTTTCTTATAATTTTCAAATGATTCATCTAAATACCCTAGAGTATAATATAAATTAGATAATTTATAATAATCATTTGTATAAATATTATCAACTATATTGCTATAATTATTTAAAGATAGATTAATCATAAATTTAATCAATTCTTTATTTCCTATTTTTTTTAAATATTTCAACTCGCTAATAAATATATTTTTTACATAATTGCTTTCAGTAATTAATTCTATGCATTCATCTACTTTTTCCAACTTCAACAGTAAATTTATATATATAATAAATATAAATTCATCATTATTATTTTTTTTATAAATTTGTTTTATATATTCAATATCTTTTTCTGTTTTTTCTTTATTTTCAACAATTCTATAAATTGATTTTAAATATTCATAATCTTGGTTTTCAAGAAATTCATCACATATATTATAAACTTTGTATGGTTGTGATTTATAAATCGATAAAAATAATTCAATTAGCATCTCATTATAATTATTTAAGTTTATATCTTTTATAAAATAAATTTTCCCATTATCTTCTAAAAGCTTTTTAGTAATATATATATATATATCATCAGTTATGATAATATCAGATTCGCTACAACAGACCATTTCATTATATATATTTGAAGTTTCATTTAAATAATCAGTTTTATCTAAATACAAATTTTTACGGCAATTATAAACTAATTTTCCATATATATTAAGTGCCTTTAATTCACTTATATGTACAAATTCATCAAATACTATATAGCAAAAAATATTTTGCATAAAATTTTCTTTCATCAGTTGGTATAAATCTTCTAAATTCATCTTATATATTCTAAATTTATTATTTTTTAGAAATCTAATATTATCATTATAATTTTCAATCCATATAGTTATAAATCCTAATTTATTTTTATCTATACTAAATTGAAGTTGCTCTAGTATATTTATAACTTCCTGTTTTAAGTCCTTATCTCTACAATTTATATAACAATCTAAATAGCATCTATACGATGCTTCTATATCAGATTGTAAAAACTTTAAATATGCTAAATTGTATAATAAGTCAATGTTTGTTGGATCTATCGCTAATCCCTTGTTTATAAACTCTTCAGCATAATTAAACTTATTTTCTTTTATATATATAATAGATTTGATTGAGTATATCTCTATCTTAAAATTTTCATAATCTGATTCATATTTTTCAAGATATTCTTTTGCAGCATCGATATTATCTTGTTCTATAAACAGTTTAATTTCTTCTATTATTTGCTTATTCATAATTACTCCTTTTGAATTTTTAAAAACTAAACTAAATCTTAAAAATATAAATAACTTATTTCATTATAATTTTTTTATATTTTCAGTAGCTTCTCTAACTATATCAGCTTCATTACAATTATTAATTATGTTCTCATAAAATTGCTTAGCTTCTTGCTTATCACCTATTAATTCTTTTAAATAAGCAATATTAAAAATAACATTAAAATCTTCACTACTATATATCCAAGAATTTTTCAGTAATTTTTCAGCTTTATCTAACTGGCTACTCATCAACGCTATTACAGCCTTCATATTTAGTATTTCAAATTCCTCACTAAACATAGATTCATATTCATTAATCATTTTTATGGCCTCATCTAAATTCCCACCATTTATGCTACTTTCAATTAACAACTTATATTTAATTTTGAGTTCCTTTAATTCTGTATTTTCATTTAATTCTTTTTCAAAATCAGATATTAATAGCTTAATACACTTTTTATAGTAAGGATTATCAATTAATAAATCTTTTAATTTTCTTATATATATTAATTCATCATTACTTTTATATTTTTCAATTTTTTTTAATTTTACGATAAATTCATCTTCTTCATTTCTAAGTAAATTTATTGCTTCTTCATTTTTTAAGTTTATATTATAAACTCTTCTTAGACATTCATAACTATAACTTATATACATATAGAATATTTTTTTATACTTGTCCCCAACTAAATTACCATACATTAATAGTGATTTTGATAAACAAGCATAAACTTGAAGCTTTTTATAATACATAGTATTTGAAACGTTTTCTAAGTAATTATATAATTTAATTATACATTCTCGCTTTGTTTTGATTAAATAATCAGTGAAATTTTGCATTTTTATGTAACTAACATTGTTTAAGACATTTTCTATATTAAAATTATTTTCTATAGCATAATATAAAATTTCTGAAAAATACACTTCTTTTTCTTCTTTTAAAATGTAATTGTACTCTTCTTCATTTAAAGTCATACCTAATCTAATTTTATTTAAAATTCCATAGTTATCATCAATATTTGAAAGTATTTTATAAAATTTTGCCTTATCATTTTCTTTTACTCTATTTAATATTGATTCTATAGCTACTTTAAATTTATTTTCTTGAGATTTAGATCCTGAAATTTTATTAAATAACTCAATTATTTTCTCTTCTTTGTTAAGTTTATATAAACTCATAAATACAACTAAATATGCTTCTTCTAAAACATTTATCGACATACTATCAATATCTTTTATAACATCTTCATACATTTCTAGTTTATAATAATTATCCATTATATTAATAATAGCTTTTTCTTTATTAAGTAACGTATCATAATTACATTCTGTATTATTTGCTTGTGTGGTTATATTGAAATTTTCTGTCAGATAAAGATATCTTTTATAACTTTCTATACTTTTTTTATTTTTGTTTAATTGTTTTTGGCTAGTTGCTAAATAATAATATATATCTATATTTCTATCATCTTTTTTTATATACTTAATACATAAATTTTCACACTTATCAAACTCACTTAAATCTACATATAAATTTGCCAAATCTAGAGTTACAAATAGAGGTATATACTTATTTTTTTCATATATCTCATATCCTTTTTCAATGTAGAAAAGTGCATCTTCATAATTTTTAGATATTATATACTGCTTCCCTAGTTGATAATTTATATATGGATTATTAGGATTTTTTTCTATTTCTTTTAATAAAATAGCTTTATTTCTACTTTCCTTTAACTGCCTCACTTCTTCATCTTCAAATAAATAGCCATAATGATTAAATCTTGCTATATCATTGTATGTAGGACTTTTAAATATTGGTTGTTCATGAATCGCACCTTCATATCTAAAGCCATCATAATTTTTAAATAATCTTAATAGAGGATCAATACTATAACGATCTTCATCCTCAGAAAAAATATTTTTTAATGTTATAGTTGCACTATTGTATTTTTTACATAAATTCGAATTAAAGAATTCTTTTAGTTTATCATAATTAGTTAACTGCTCATCTGCATCTAAAATAAGTATCCATTCTCCACTTGCATGACTAATTGATATATTTCTCATTTGTCCAAAGTCATTACTCCAATTGGCAAAAAATACTTTATCAGTATGTTTCTTTGCTATTTCAACAGTAGAATCATCCGAACCAGTATCTAATATTATTAACTCACTATCAATTTCTTTCATTAAAGGTTTCAATGATTCTAATGTTTTATCTAAATATCGTTCCTCATTTTTTACCATCATTACAATACTTAATAACATATTAATAATCCTTTCAATCTATTAAATTTAAAAATAAAGAGTAAAGCATATTGCTTTACCCTTTAGTTTAAAATTTAATTAATACATTAATTATCTTAATAATTGAGTTACACTCTCAGGTTGTTGCTTAGCTTGAGCAACCATAGCTTGAGATGCTTGAGTTAATATGTTTAACTTAGATAACTTAACCATTTCCTTAGCAACATCTATATCTCTTATTCTAGACTCTGCAGCTGATAAGTTTTCAGTAGAAGTTGTTAAGTTTGAAGAAGTACACTCTAATCTATTTTGAGTTGCTCCTAATGTAGCTCTTCCTGTATTTATAGCTTCTAAAGCTTTATCTACGCTAGCTACGTAAGATTGTGCTTTAGTTGCATCTGCTACATCTATTTTTGATAAAGTCTTAGCTTGTGCTACTAAGTCTATTGTAGTTATTTTTCTTGTTTCAGTATTAGCACCAGCTTGTATAGTGAAGTTTGTAGTACCACTTAATAAGTTTTTACCATTGAATTTAGTTTCTTTACCTATTTTATCCATTTCCTCTTGTAATTGAGTTAATTCTGTTTTTATCTTATCTTTATCTGTAGTATCTAAAGTATCATTTCCAGCTTGTATTCCAAGTTCTCTCATTCTTTGAGCTATGTTTCCAGCTTCTTGTAAAGCACCTTCAGCAGTTTGTACCATAGATATACCATCTTGTACGTTTCTATCTGCTTGTTCCATACCTCTTATTTGAGATCTCATTTTTTCTGAAACTGCTAATCCTGCAGCGTCATCTCCAGCTTTAGTTATTCTTAATCCTGTAGATAACTTCTCCATAGCTTTTCCTGATAATGCAGTGTTTTTTGCCATTTGGTTAGTTGCAACCATAGCGTTTAAGTTAGTGTTTATTCTCATTTTTATACTCTCCTTAGTTTTTTTTCGACATCCTTGTCTTTTTTATGTGCAATCACTTGATCTAGTATTGCCTCTAATATTATATATCGGAATACTTTTAAAATACTTTACACTTTTTTATTAAAAATATTTAATTTTTCTTTACTAAAGCTAACATATGAGTTATTTGCTTGTATAGACTTCTTATGTTCCTTTATTTCCATCTTAACTTTAATCATTTTTTCCTTTAATAAAGAATGTACTTTTTTATCTATTTCAAGTATTCCATCTTCAACAAGTATTTGTTTAAATAGATTTTTATCATTTACACTATCTAATATTTCTTGTCGTTTATCTAAAAGTATATTTACATCATAAGAATCATTTTTTTCCAAGTTTTTTATAATATCTAATGATATTTCTTTATACTTTTTAGCAAGTTCCTCCATAAGCTCTCCTCCTTAAGACTACGCTTGTGCAAAGTAGTTCATTTGAGAGTTTAATTTATTCATACTAGATTCTAGTTGTCCAAATTGCTTATATAGTTGATCTTCTCTTTTATCCATTTTTCTTTGAAGACTTTTTATCATATCTTCTTGTCTTTTTAATTGTTCTGAGTAATAGTTTTTAACAGCAGATGAAGTTTTTTCAAGTCCAGCTTTTCTTGCAAATATAGAAGATGATCCACCTACATAGTTATTCATAGTTTTTCTCATTTTTTCTAATACACTATTATTATTACCTGCGAAAGCTTTATAAACTCTATCACCTTCATTTTGAAGTGCTTTTCTAAATTTATCTTCATTTATGGATATCTGTCCTCTTTTGTTATAATCTTCACTTGAAGTTAATCCACATTCATTTAAAAATTTAGTATTTTCTCCAAATATAGCATTTTGCATATGATCCATAAAAGTTCTCATCTCAGAATCATTTCTTAATAATCCTACTTTAGCTTTTTTCTCCCATTTCTCAATTTCTTCTTCTTTCATATCTTCTTTTTGAGCATCTGTTAAAGGTTGGAAGTCCTTATTTTTCTTCTCAGTTACAAGGCCATATACTTTGTCCATTATTTTATTGTAGTCTTCAGCAAACTTTTTCATATTCTCAACTACAGGCTCTACATCTTGAGAAGAGCTGATATCTGCACTTCCTTCAGCATGAACACTATAATTTATTCCATCTATAGTAAATGAATTTGATTCTTCATTTAATGTTTTACTAAATGTTTTATCTTTAGAAGATTTAACTATTATTTCTGCATTTTCTCCTTTTGGAACATCACTTAATCCTAAAAAATCCATTGGACTTGTTGAGCTTCCTTTAGAACTAATAAAGCTTAATTTAGAGCTTTCTCCTGTTTTATTAGTTTCAATAGTAAGTTTTCCTGTCATGTCACTAAAACTTGCTTTTACCTTACCATCAGTACTTTCGTTGATTTTTGCAATTAAAGAATCTACAGTATCATCAGAATTTATAGTTATCTCTTTTGATACATCTTTGCCATCTTTTCCAAAACTTATAGTAAACTTACGTTCTTCTTTTAAGCCAAGATCATTTAATTTAGATTCTCTTTTTATAGTTGCTCCATTTGTAGCTTCTTTTGAAGTTGTACTTGCAGGTTTAGCTAAATGTACAACTTCAAAATTATAATCTACATTATTAGCCCCTGCACTTCCAGTAGCTGTCATAACCTTATCATTAGAACTTGATACTTTTGTCGAGTTCCACGCTTTTGATGTTATTATAGAGTCTTTTGATGTTACTGAAAAGTATTTATCTTGAAGATCTTTTACATCTTTAATTACTGCTCTATATATTTCTTGTTGCCATTTTACACTTTGTTGCTTTTGCTTTGCTTTGTCAACTTTATTTTGTTCTCCTGAAAGCATTTGTTTTATCATGCTATCAGTATCCATTCCAGTTGCAAGCCCTGGTATTCTTACAGTATTTATTCTAGTCATAGTGTTTCCTCCTATTTACCAGACTTTATTTTTTTATCAACCTCATGCCACATATCTCTTATTTCTTCTATTAAAGGAAGTACATTATCTATTATTTTTACATCCTTTTTTATATTAGCCATAGCCAACTGACTTTTTATAAAATCATAAACATTATATAAATCTTGCATAAATTTATTAGAATCTTTGTCCATAGTTATCATAAGTTCTAAGAATATATCTTGAACTCTAGTTAACTCTTTATGTGCTTTTTCTATATTTTTTTCTAAAATAGCCATTCTAGCTATTTTAGTGTATTTAACAGCACCATCTACTAACATAATTAGTAATTTTTCTTTTGATGCTGTACTTACAGAGTTTTGCTTATATGCATTATATGGATTTGCCGTATACATAAATCTTCCCTCACTCACTTACTTAAATAACTTAAAAATATCATTAATGTTAGTTATAGCTTTAGAGTTTTCCTCTTTTACATTTTCATAAATCTCTTTTCTAAGTATCACCTTATCTTTAGGTGCATCGATAGCTAATTTAACACTGCCATCTTCTACCTTCACTATTTTTATTTCTATATCATCTCCAATTAATAGAGACTCATCTTTTTTTCTAGTAATTACTAACATTTATATCACTCCTGTTAAAGGTTCTTTTATTGCATACTTATCATTTTGTAATATTAATTGTTTACCTTTATTGTTTTTTATATTTATAACTAACGGAGCTTTTAAATTTACCGTGCTTTTTTCTAGTGTTTTTCCTAATGTTATAATATTTAACAGCATTACATCTTCAGGCGATTCTATTTTTAAAAACTTTACTGTTTCATCATCTAGTTTTATTTCATAGTCTTTTTTTATATCAAAAGGGGATATAGCTATGAATCCTATATGTTCATTGTCTATAGAATTAATTAATTTTAATTTAGAGTTACCTTCAACTTCCCCAATTATAAAAGTTTTATAATCTTCAAAACCTGGAAGCCCTTTTTCAAATAATATTTCCATAAATTTTCCTCCTGATTATCTTAAATAATCTAGTACAGTAGGTTGTATTAATTTTGCTCCAACTTGAACTGACGCATTGTAAACTAGTTCTGCTGATTTTAACTCTATAAATTTCTTAACATGATCTACGTCTTGTTCTGAAGATAAAACTGCTTTCATATTTAATATATTTTCGTCATTAAAATCTTTTATTTTTTCAGCTGTATTTACTCTAACTCCAAAAGTAGTTCTTGTATCTATAGTATGGTTAAATAAACCATCTATATCGTCTTTTACTGTTCCAAGCAATTCTTTTTTGTTAGCTTCTACATCTTTACCATTTGATATATCATTCATAAGTTTTGATAAATTATTTATTTGATCTAAATAATTTTTCCCATCTTTTTCAAAGATTTCTTTAGCTGAAACATTGTAATCAACAGTTATTCCATCTGATAATTCAGCCTTTAAATCTTTATCATTTACAGCTGAATTTACTTTTAAGGTAACAACTCCATCTTTTTCTTCCATAACCATCGGAACTTCACCTACTGCTGTTCCAGAGAACATATGTCTTCCACCATGAGAAGAATTTAAACATTCTCCTAGTTCTTTTATTTTTTCATTCATTTCTGCATGTATCGCTTTTATTTCTTCATCATTGTAAGTCCCATTACCTACTTTTAATATATTAGTTTTTATTTCACCTAAAAGGTCTCCTACTTCTTGTAAAGTTGAATCAGTATTATTCATCCACCCTACTGTTTCTTCTACATTTTGATTATATTTTTCAGTGAATTTAAGTTCATTATTTAAATTCATTATTTTTATAGCTTTATGAGGATCATCTGATACTCTATTAATTTGTTTACTAGTATCAAGTTGTCTATTTAAAGTATCCATTCTTTCTAATGTCTGCTGTGTATCAAACATATGGTTTGTTATCATTGAAGAGTTAGTTATTCTCATTTTTGCCTCCTAAATTATCTTATTAGCCCATTAATTACAACATCTAATAATGAGTTTATAGTCGATACTACCTTAGCACTTGCATTGTATGCATGTTGATATTGAACTAGACTTATCATTTCTTCATCTAAAGATACTCCAGAAACATTAAGTTTTGAAGTTTGTATTTCTTTTATCATCTTACTCTGATTCTTTTCATTTCTTCTAACTTCTTGGCACTCATTTCCAAGCCTTTGAATCGTATCATTATAGAAGTTATTTATAGTAATATTATCTTTTCCTATAGAAACTTTTGCATCTTTTAATTTATACAGTTTTTGAGCTGTATCTGCAGATACATTTATATCTGTAGTCTTGTTTAATATATCATCTTTTACTTTTAAAATTGGTTTTGTTCCAACTTCGAAAAAGTCCATACCTAAAGCTTTATTTACACTATCATTTATTCCTTTAGCTAATTCTTTTACATCTTCTTTAAAACCATTTATTTTTTCAATCATTTCTAGAGAACCTTTTATTTCTCCTGATACAGTTTTTATTGCTTTAAGATCATCTATAGTAATGTCTTTTCCATTTTCAATTTTATTTTTCATTAACTTTTGAACATCTTCATCGTGTATGTTCATTTTAAAACTTAAATCATCAAGTATTTTATCTCTTTCATCCATTAAATCGTTAGGAGATTTTCCACTACCTTGAATTAATCTTATTTGTTTATCTAATTCTTTTAATTGATCTAGTTTTCCATTTACTTCTTTTACATTCTCATCTAATTTCTTTTGAGCAGACTCACTTAAATTATCTAATTTACTATAAGCATTACTTATCTTCTTTGTTAAATAATCACTATTTTGTATAACTATATCTTTTGAACCTTTATCATCTGGATTTTTAGCAAGTTCTTGCCAACTTGTAAAAAAATTATTTATAGATGCTGATATCCCAACTTCTGAAGGTTCTCCAAATATATTTTCCATAGTTGTATAGTGATCATATTTTATACCAGTTTCACCAAATCCATGAGTTTCACTTCTATATTGAAAATCATAAAAAGTATTTCTTATTCTAGTTATATCTGTTGCTTCAACTCCTGTACCTAACTGCCCTGCCCCTAATGTGGAGCTGTATCCTGGATAGCTATATGCACTTCTTGCACTTTGTTCAACTCTTTGTCTTGAGTATCCAGGAGTATTTAAATTGTTTAAGTTATGAGAAGTTGTTTGTATTGATGCTTGACTTACACTCATACCTGTTCTTGCTGATTGTAAGCTACCTAATAATCCTGACATATTATCTCTCCATTTCCTACTTACCTACTTGTCCATATGCATCGTAAGTACCTATTCCTTGATTTGGTTTTATAACATTCATCATTTTCTTTGTAAAAAACAATCTATGTTTTAAAAGTGTTTGATTTGTTTCTTTTTGAAGTTCTATCATTTTTATGTTAGATGTTATCTCATTGTAAGCTTCTTTGATTTTTTCATCTTCGCAGTTTTCAATCAAAGAGCTCATAGAGATATCTGATGAAGTTATCTCTCTTCTTTGTATTTCAATCTTTGCTATTTCTCTTGCTAAACTTTCTAATTCTTTTGCTATCTTATCCATCTTTGTTACTTCTTTATTAACTATGTAATCATGTTGTTCATCTAATAAATTAAGTAATTTGTTAAATAGCTTTCTTTCTTCATAAATTATAACTTTTAATTCTGGATTCAAATTTTTCTCCTCCTAAAGTTTCTCTATTATCTTTTTAGCTAAAGCTCTAGAGTCGATTTTATAAGTACCACTTTCTATTTGTTTTTTAAGTTTATTAACTTTTTCCATATCCATCACTTCTTCTTTTGAGTTAACTTTGCTTAAATATTTTCCTAGTTCAGATAGTTCTAATCTATCTGCACTATTTTTATTATTATAATTATTGTGATTTTTTACTTTTTCCATCTTATATATATTATTAAACGCTACCTTGCTATCATTAGTAACTTTCAAAACATTACCTCCTCAAGAATTTAATCTTCTTCTTGCATTGATTTTATCTTTGATAGTCTTACGGCTATTTTATCATGTATTATCATACTCTCACCACTAGCTATATTTACACCATTTACATTTATATCTAATGGGTCTTCTAAGCTTTTTTCAAGTACTAACACATCACCGACTTTAAGATTTACTATTTTTTCTATTTTTTGATGAGTATATCCCACCTCTACTTCTAGTTTCATTGCTGCTTGAGCTATTGACTCTACAGCATTTATAGCCTCTTTTTCGCCTTCTACTAACTGTTCAAATTTAGGCTCATAAACGAATTGTGTTTCTCCTTGTTTTTGCATAAATTATGTCTCTCCTCTATACTACATATATAAATCAATTAATAATCCATTAATGTCATCTATTTTTGATGCTATATCAATATTTTCTTTTTCATCACTTAAAAAATCTCTTGTTAAACTTTCTAGCTTTTCATTTACGACATTTACAGTCCTAAAGTAATTATTATTCCAAAAGCTATCTTTTCTATCTACTTCATAGGCATAGTTTACAACAGATTTTAAGTATTTTTGGATAACTTGCTTATATCTAATGACATCAGAATAACCTTTAGTATTCACTAATTGCTTTCCTAGGTCTTTAATTTGATTTATATATCCGTCAACTTCTTCTTTTGTTTTTAGTCTATTTATTTGATTAAAGCTATCGTGAAAACTTGCCCCTGGTTTTACTTTCCTCGCTTCTATATTACTACTTTCTGTTAAAACTTTGAACTCTCTTATTTTCATATTCAACCTCTATTTAGTTAAATCATATTTAACTCTTTATTGCTCATATATTTTTCTTCTCCAACCGCATCTATTAATTCATATAAGCTCATCGGTTTATAGCAAAAGTAGCCTTGAACTAAATCACATCCTGTGTTTTTCAATTTTCTATATTCAAGTTCCGTTTCTACTCCTTCAGCTACAACTTTTGCTTTAGTTGTATGAATCATATTTATTAGACTTTCAATAAACATTGGATTTATATTCATATACTCTACTAAAGACTTATCTAGTTTTATTTCATCTACATTATAGTTTTTTATATAGTTAATAGAATTAAATCCTTTACCAAAATCATCTATTGAAATCTTTATTCCAGTTCTTTTTATTTCATTTATTATCTCATTTATTTTTATTATGCCTTCTATATTTTCACTTTCTGTTATTTCAAGTTTCAATAAGTCAAATTTAAATTTAATTTTTTTTAAACTTTGTACTAAATCTACAGTAAAATTTTCTTTATCTAGTTGATGTGGGGATATATTAACTGATAAATCTATATTTGTATTCATTGTTTCATTTAAATATTTTATATCTCTACATGCATTTTCTAGTATCCATTTACCTAATATGTTTATATATCCGCACTCTTCACAAAACTCTATTATTTTATCTGGTGGTATATAACCATGTTCCTCGCTAAACCACCTTATTAGAGCTTCAACTCCGGCTATTTTCCCATTTTTCAGGTTAACTTTTGGTTGATAATATACCTTTATCTCTCCATTTTCAATACCTTTTTCTATAGATTTTATACTTATACAGTCATCATATTTATCATTATATATTTCAAATGTACTTCCTTTTTTTAATAAATTCGTCATACATACATCTAACTTGTTCGTTGCATCATGTATGTCTAAATTCTCTTTTTCATATATAACTGCTGCCATATTAAAATTTATATATATTTTGTAAATCTCTTCTATACTATTTATTAACATCGTCATTGTATTTTCTATAAATTGACTTATTGATTTGCTATCTAAAACAGATGCATACACAGTAAAATCATACCTTGATGTCCTAGATAAAAGCATCTCATTAAAATTACAAATTTGATTTAGTCTTCTAGCTATTGATGAAAATAACATTTCACCCTTTTCAACTCCATAATTTAAACTTATAAAATTAATGCCCTCTACTCTGACTCTTATTATAGTTCCATTTAATTTTTTACTTGTGTATTTTTGAAAATAATCTCTATTATATACTCCTGTTAATTTATCTTTCTTTTTCTTTCGCAAGAGTATTTTTTCTCTTATTTTTATTAAGTGCCTATAATTCATAGTCTAATCTCCCCACATCAACCACTAAACTCCTATGGTCATTTAATTATACTCTATAATATTTCATTACCTTAGGTACGTAATTTTGTGTTTCTCTTGGCATTAAATATATATCTTCAGGAGATTTAACTCCTCTTCTACTCATTCTTGTCGGCCCTCCATTGTATGCCATTAAAGCCATTTCTTTATTTCCGTTATATCTATCTAAGTATTCTTTTATATGTCTTGTTCCTCCATCTATATTTTGTACTATATCAAATGGATCATTTATTCCTAAGTCTCTACAGTTTTCCGGCATTAACTGCATTAAACCCTTCGCCCCTGCTGATGATTCACATTTTGGATTAAAATCTGACTCTACTTTGATTATTGCTCTTATTAAATTGCTATCAACTCCATACTTTTGCGATGATATAGCTATAGCATTATCTATCTGTGTATTTATATTTTGATTTTTAGAGCCTAGTTTTAGTTTATTACTGTTATGTACTGTATTTACTGTTTCTAGATTATGATCTTGAACCTTGGGTTGTATTATTTGATTTATATTTTTACTACTACTTACAATTGGATTTGTATTACTTATAGCTTTTATTAATCCCATTATCAACATATCAAATGCTTCATTTGTTTTATTACAATTACAACTACAGCCACTTGTATAATTATTTGACATTAGTGCTGCCATTTTTAATAAGTCTATATTATTAATCATTGTATCACCTCTAACCTTTACTTAGATTAGTTATACGACTGTTAAATAAAATACTTGACAGTTAAAAAACACCTAATACTAGTTAAAATTTCATATTGTATTAGTAAACTCTACTATCATTATTATGTAAAAAACTATAGATATACATTTGAGTTTATATAATTTTAACTATAATATTCATTTTTTATAATTAAGCTTCCACTTTAATATTTTATTCTACTTAAATAGGTGTTTTCTATTTTTTTTATTTGATATAATTTATATATAATATACAAGAAAAGGTGATTTTTATGAAAAATTCTACAAGAAAAAACATCTTAAAATGGGTGGGTTTAGTTATTCTCATGATAATAGTTACTTCAATCATAGAGAATATATCCACTCCTAAAGCTAAAGGAATTTATTTTAAAGCTACTAAAGGAAATAATTCTATATATCTAATTTGTACTATTCCTTACATAGACAAACATACTAACTTTCTAAGTGGAAATTTAACAAAGGTTTTGTATAATACTGATGTACTTTTAGTAAATGAGAATATATATACATCTAAAAACAGTTGTTCCTCAAAAAATCATCAATTAAAATACTATTTAAATAAAGAAGAAGAAAAAAACTTTAATGCTTTATTAAAGTATTTTAATTTAAATTATAAAGATATAGCTAATTTAACTCCTTATAAATTTTTAGAAGTTATTGATAAATTATTAGCTTATAAATCTGGTTTAACAGAAAATAAATTTGACAGTTATTTAACTAATATATATATAAAAGATAAAAAAGAAATAGTAGCTTTAAAGGATTATAATTCTAATACGTTTTATATAAATAAATTTAAAAAACTAATTAATTCTTTCACTTATAATTCCATGAAAACAAAAATAGATTTTTCAAAAAAAGTTGTGAAAGCTTTCATTGATGGAAATGCAAGATTTTTTGAAGAAAACTCTTATAGATTTGATAATACTGAAAACTACACCATTAACCATATGACTTCAGATAAAATAGATTCCTTAATAAATGATAAGAAAACCTATGCAGTAGCTATAAGTTATTACTCCTTATTTGGCAAAAATGGTATTCTACATATTTTGAAGTCTAATGGTTATACAATTAAATATATTAAGTAATTAAAATCTAGCATATAAAGTACTATGAATATTTTAGATTTATTTTTTAATTTTTTCAAATTTCCACTTAAGCTTTAATATATTTAACCGAAAAATATAACATAAGGGGACTCGCCATTTCCCCTCACAATGATATTATAAAGGATGTCTATGCATATAATGTGTAGGCTTCTTTTTATTAAATCCTATTCACAAGAATATAAATTTTAAATTTTATTATATTTATTGTAAAGTTTTGTTAATTTCATCCGTATTATATAGTCATAAGGGGAACTGCCATTTCCCCTCAACATTGTATATAATAAAACTATCACTAACTATCCTATGGAGGGTAAAGCTTAAATGCTTTACCCTTTATTTTTATCTATTTTATGATTGCCCCTTTCTAAAAAGTAATTATATTCTTAATTTTAAGCTTTTCTCTTTATCCAATTATATGTACATTTTTTTATATTATATTTATACTGTTTAAATTTCATTATATATTCCAATTTTTGTATATGGCTTAGTTTTAATCTCATATTGTAGACATTTGTCGAATATTATTGTATTATCTACTAGTAGAATTTCTAATAGGAAAGAGGTGTTATATTTGACTACTAATGTAGCCGAATCAGTAACTAATGAAGTTGAAAAATTAAGTAATATGCCCTTAGATAAATTAACTGAACACTTTATAAGTTGGGTAACAAGCTATGGAATAAAACTTATAATTGGTCTTCTAGCTATATTCATAGGTTTAAAAGTTATAAAAAAAGTAGTAAAACACTTTACTAAGTTTTTAGAAAAAAAATCTGTAGATATAACACTTACCAAGTTTTTACATGCTTTTGTAGAAATATCTTTAAAATTATTATTATTTATAATAATACTTGGATACTGGGATGTCCAACTTACAGGATTTGCTGCTTTAATAGCATCTGGAGGGGTTGCTATAGGTTTAGCTCTTCAAGGAAGTTTATCTAACTTTGCTGGAGGCTTTATAATCTTATTAATTAGACCTTTCAAAGTTGGAGATTACATAGAAACAGGTATATACCAAGGTACTGTAGAAGAAATAGGTCTTTTTTACACTAAACTTACTACTATAGATAATAAATTGATATTAATCCCTAATGGAACTTTATCAAATGGAAGTTTAGTAAACTATTCTGCTAAAGCAACAAGAAGAGTTGATTTAGTTTTTAATGTTAGTTATGACAATGACATAAATCATGTTAAAAATGTCTTAAGTGATATAGTTAAAACTCAAGACCTTATTCTATATGATCCAGCTCCTTTTGTAGGAATGGTTGCTCATGGTCCAAGTTCAATAGATTTTGCAGTTAGAGTTTGGTGTGATTCTAAAAATTATTGGACTATACATGCTAGCTTACTAGAAAAAGTTAAAATTAAATTTGATGAAGAGGGAATCAATATTCCTTATCCTCAAATGGATGTTCATATAAAAAATAACTAATAAAAAAGCTACTTATTAATAAGTAGCTTTTTTATTATTCTTCTTTTGTTATAGCAGCTTCATCTATTATATCTTCTTTAGAGTTATTTTCTAAACTTACCTTCTCTTTTAAAAACTCTATAAAGTCAGACTTAAGTTCTGGTCTTTTTAATGCATAATCAACTGTTGCTTTTAAAAATCCTAACTTATCTCCAACATCATATCTTTTTCCTTCAAAGTTATATGCATATATAGCTTCATGTTCCCCTAAAGTTTTTAGGGCATCTGTAAGTTGAATTTCTCCACCTTTTCCTGGTTTTTGATTTTCAAGTATTTCAAATATAGCTGGAGTAATTATATATCTTCCTAATATAGCAATATTTGATGGTGCTTCTTCTACCTTAGGCTTTTCTACCATATCATTTACTTTGTAAACTCTATCTTCAATATGTTTAACATCTAGTATTCCATATTTATCTGTATTTTCTTTTGCTACTTCTTGAACTCCTAATATAGAAGTATTATATTCATCATAAGCTCCTATAAGTTGCTTTAAACAAGGTTTCTCACTATCTACTATATCATCTCCTAAAAGTACAGCAAATGGTTCATCTCCAACAAAGCTTTTTGCACAATATATTGCATGTCCAAGTCCCTTAGGTTCTTTTTGACGTATAAAATATATATCTACCATATTAGATATATCTTGAACTATTTTTAGCATATCTAATTTTCCTTTTTGTTCAAGTTCAAGCTCTAGTTCTATACTACGGTCAAAGTGATCTTCTATAGATTTTTTACTTCTTCCTGTTACAATTAATATTTCTTCTATTCCTGAATTTACAGCTTCTTCTATTATATATTGAAGAGTTGGTTTGTCAACTATTGGTAGCATTTCCTTTGGTTGTGATTTTGTTGCTGGTAAAAATCTTGTTCCAAGTCCAGCTGCTGGTATTATTGCTTTTCTAACTCTCTTTTTCATCATTTCATCTCCCCTAAGCTTTCCCGATTTTCTTCTTTATCATATCAATAAGCATATCTATTTCTTCAACTTTTAAAGCTACTACCAGTATAGCATAAACTATAGCCCCTATTGCTACAGATACACCTAAAGATATAGCCTCTTGTATAAATCCTAATCCTAACATACCACTTAAAAATTTATATATAAAGTATGTTACAACTCCCATTATGAGACTTGATATTAATGATTTTAAAAATGTACTTTTTATCTTATCTTGTCCATAATAACCTATTTTTTTCTTTAAGCTACCAAATAGTAATAATATACATATAATAGCTGATAAACTCGTTGCTAATGCTAACCCACCATGTCCCATAACTTTTACTAAAGCTATATTTAAAACTATATTAAGAATAACTGCTATTATTCCGTTTATCATAGGTGTTTTAGTATCTTTTAATGAGTAAAATACTTTTCCTAATATATCTCTTAATCCAACACCTACCATACCTACTGAATAAAATACTAAAGCTGTTGCCGTAAGAGCTGTTGATCTTTCATCAAATGCACCTCTTTGAAATAATATTCTAACAACAGGAGTTGCTAAAACTATAGCTCCTATAGTAGTTGGTAATGAAACTAAATTTACACAGTTTACACTTGTAGCTACAGATTCCGCAAATTTTTCCTTATTATTTTCAGTAGATAACTTAGAAAGTGTAGGATAAATAATAGCTCCTAAAGTTGCTATAAATAATCCTAACACAAATCCATTTAGTCTATTAGCATTATTTAACGAGGTTATAACTCCATCACCCAAACCTGATGCTAAGCTTCTATCTACCATGGTATTTACTTGAGTTACTGCAACTCCAATAAATACAGGTAATACTAACCATAACATCTTTCTTAAATATTTATCTTTAAAGTCTATTGATAATTTAAACTTAAATCCTTTTTTTATTGCAAATGGAACTTGAAATAAAAATTGCGATAACATAGCAAGTAATCCACCTATAGCTAATATATCTATATTTTTCATAATAGCACTCATAATAATAGATATTATTATTATTATATTATTTGGAAATCCTATCATACCTGGTATAGTAAAATCCCCTTGAATTTGTAAGTATGAAGTCATTATATAACTCAATCCTATAAATAATATTCCTATTATCATTATTCTTACAAAGTGAATAGTTAATTCCAACTTCTCCCCCGTAAAATTCATTGCAAATAATTTTACCAATGGTTCTGCAAATATATATCCAAGTATCGCTAACAATATACTAAGTATACTAACTATCCCAATAATATTATTTGAAAACTTTAGTGCACCTTTTTTCCCACCTTCTTCTAGCGCCTCATGGTATAATGGTATAAAAGTTGTAGCTAAAGCTGAACCAATTGCAGCAAATACTACTAGTGGTATATTCATTGCTGTTATATATATATCACTATATGCACTTGTTCCATAAAAATATCCAAGTACTATTTCTCTTGCAAACCCTAATACCTTTGATAGCATAGTGACTACCATAAGCCAAAATGCTGATTTTGCTAAATTACTCATAACTTCCTCCAATATCTAATTTTTGCCTACGTATTATTATATACAAATTTCAAATAATTTAAAATAATTTTAATGTATTTGTTACAAGTTTGTTTTCATTTTTGCTTTTATATTTATTATTGAATTCATATATTTAAAATAGGATATAATCACCTATGATTAAATTTTTAGGAGGTTATATTTTGGAATTAAAATTTGATTTTTTAATTTTAATTAATTTTATAATATGTTATATATTTTTTAGGGGAGTATATTTATTTATTAAAAACTATAAATTGGATTTTAAAATAGAGATTACTAATTTTGGATTTTACATATCTATCGTTGCTATAATGGCTGCTACTATGTTTCCAATTAAGTTTAATGTTGATTATAAAGGTTTTGAAATATACAATATAATTCCATTTAAAGTTGTAATATCATTATATAAAAATTATAGCTTTGGATATTTTCTATACCAAACTTTAGGTAATATACTACTGTTCGTTCCTTTTGGATTTTTTACATATTCTAAAAGTGGATTTGACTTAAATAAAACTATTGTTACTTGCTTTTTATCATCACTATTTATAGAATTTGTTCAAGGATTTATCCCTTATAGATTTTGTGAGATAGATGACTTATGGCTAAATACTTTAGGTGGTTTCATCGGCGGTGTAATTTATATATACCTTTTAAAAGTATCTAGTAGATATACAAAGTTTAGTAACTTAAATTAAAATAAAAAAAGATAGTGACTTATTTATGCACTATCTTTTTTTATTTTAATTTATAATTTTTTCTTAACAACACTTGGTAAACTAGTTTCATTTACTTCCTCATAGCTACTAATACTATATACACCGTTTTTATCTTTGCCACCTTGTACATTTAATTTAAGATAAGCACCTTTTCTTAGATTCTTTTCTGCGTAAAAGCTAACTTTGATAGCTTTACCATTTTTATTATAAGCTTGAATATCATATTTATATTTCCATGTGCTATCTTCTTTTTCTCTATCCTTATCTACTACACCATCTTTTTCTATCTTTGTAAAATATTCATCAGTTAAAATTGATGTTCTAATTTTATCTAGAAATAATGGATCTGAATTGATTTTAATCCCTGTAAATATAACTAATACTACTATAACCATACAGCTTATACCTATAAATTTTTTTAAGTTTCTATATTCTTTTTTCATAAATTTCTCTCCTTGTTTTATTAATTTGCATGATTAATAATAGCACGGATTTTTAATATATTCAATATATTTTTATTGTTTTTCGATATTTTTTAATTAAAAATAAGAAAACATTTTAAATAAACATTTTCTTATATTATTATAAAATTTATTCAATTATTGGCAATTTAACTTTAAATACTGTTTTTATATTATCACTAGTTACTGATATTTCTCCTAAATGAAGTTCTATAATATTTTTAGTTATTGCCAGTCCTAAACCAGACCCTCCATCATTTCTATTTCTAGATTTTTCAACTCTATAGAATCTATCAAATATATGAGGTAAATCTAGTATAGGTATAGATTCTCCATAGTTTATTATCTCAACTACTGCCATAGATTTTTCCTTACTTGTTACAACATCAATATATCCGCCATCTTTTCCATACTTCATAGCATTAGTAATTAAATTTTCAAAAGCTCTAACTAATTTAATTGGATCTGCCATAATTATAAATTTATCCTCTGAAAATTTAACCCTACATTTGATTTTTTCCTTTTCAAATAAAAACTCGAAGTGGGATACTATCTGTCCAATTAGCTCTACCAAATTAATTTGTATTTTATCCATAGGCATAGAGTTATTTTGCATTTTTGTTAAATCAAACAAATCATTAATAAGTAAATTTAATGTTTTAGCTTTTTCATAAACTATATTAGTATAATATCTTAGCTGAACTTCATCTTTGTATTTATCTTCTTCGATTAAACTTAAATATCCTATTATTGAAGTTAGTGGAGTTCTAAGGTCATGTGAAACATTAGTGATTAAATCAGTTTTAGTTTGTTGTGCTATTCTCTCTTCTATAGTTATATCTCTTAATCTATCAACTATTGTATTTATATTATTAGCTAGTTCTTTTACTTTTTTAGGATTTTCTATTTCTATTTTTTGTTCTAAATTCCCATCTGCCATTTTTTTAACACTATTTATTAATAAAATTATGTTCTGACTCCTCTTGTATGAAATTAATGCATATATAATAAAAGTTATTAAAATAAATAAAATTGCATAAATTAAATCTCCTAAAAAAACTCTTTTTATATACATAAAATAGTCTACCGCATTATTTACTATTGTATATTTTGCTGATCTATAAAGATTGTCAAAAACGGCATATAAAGTATATAAAATTCCTGTTGCTAAGAGTCCGCTTAAAATAAAGTATATAATTGGTTGAAACATATATCTAAATATAAGTAGATTATTATCTGTTTTATTTTTCAATTTTATATCCCACTCCCCATACTGTATGAATTACTTTATGCCCATCCATATATTTTTCTATTTTATCTCTTATTCTACTCATATGTACCATAACCGTATTATTTGATTGATAGTAATCTTCCTTCCATACTTTTCTAAATATATCTTCTGAACTAAATACAATTCCTCTATTAGATGCAAGTAAGTATAAAATATCAAATTCCCTAGAAGTCAGTGGAATTTCTTTATCTTCAACTGTTACTTTATGTTGATTTTTATCTATGACTAAATTTTCTATATTTATAATATTTATACTTTGATTAGAATTGGAATTATTGTTAAAATAATAAGCTCTTCTTAAAAGAGATTTTACTCTTACAACTAATTCTAATGGGTTAAAAGGTTTTGTCATGTAGTCATCTGCACCAGTCATAATTCCCTTTATTTTATCCATATCTTCAGATTTTGCACTTAACATTAAAATTGGTATATTTAATTTGTGTCTTATTCTTTTACAAACTTCAATTCCATCTAATTTAGGCATCATAACATCTAATACAATTAACCTTATATCTTCTTTTTCAACAATATCAAGAGCCTCTTGTCCATCATTTGCCTTTACAATATCAAACCCTTCATTAGAAAGATATATTTCTAAAAGGTTTCTTATTTCATTGTCATCATCTACAATAAGAATTTTATTTTTCAATTTAAACCGCCCCCTATTTAATTATTTTTGCTTTCTATATATTCTTCAAATGTTATTTCTTTTTCATAAATTTCCTTTGCTACCTTTTTTCCTACATACCTTATATGCCATGGCTCATAAGCTATTTTAGTTATTTCAGTTTTATCTTCTGGATATCTTAATATAAACCCAAATTTATAAGCATTTTCTTCTAACCATTTAGCCTCCTTTGTAGACTTTACAAACCATCTATCTTTATTTGTTACATCTATAGCCAATCCAGTTTGATGTTCACTCTTACCTGGTTTTGCAACATATTTATCGGCTTCTTCTTTTCCTACTGAATTAACTCTATTTAAATAGGTTTCTTCTTGAGTTTGATAAGATCTATAAGCTGATGTACCTAAAAATTCGATTCCCTCTTTTTTAGCTTGTTCAAATAACTGCTTGATTGCTTTAGCTCCTACTGTCTTCATATATTTTTCTTCTTCAATTGAATCTTCAACAAAAGGTATATTAAGTTTTGTTAAATTTTTAGGTTTGTAATTTGATGTTAATGGATTGTCTTTATTAACTAGTATTAAGTTTGAATCTATATTTTTATCCTTTACTTTATTGTCTACATTCTTTGATGGTTTAATAAAGTTACACATAATATTATACTCTAAATTTGAATCCTTTAAACTTATAAAAAAAGCTACTAATGCCAATATTCCTGCTACTATTATTATCTTTATTTTCATATCTATCTTCTCCTTAAGTTCATGTTTTTCTTTGATAATGTAATTTTAAAAGATAGATATTAACTTATTTATAAGTAAATCTTAAGAAATCTTAAATATAAATCTATAAAATTAAATAAAAAAAGCTAGGCACAATTACATGTACCTAGCTTTTTTATTTAATTTTATAAAAAACCAATGTATATACCCACAGTTTTATTCAAATCATATTCATCTACATTGTTTCCATCTTCTTTGTAAGGATGCATATATCTTACTTCAATTTTTTGCCCTTCATATTCATATATAACTTGATTTACTCCGACTTCTTTTTCATATACGTTTTCAATTTCTTTTGAATCATTAGGAATTATACTTTTTACATAATCTATAGATTCTTCCATAGATCGTTCTTTAAGATTTTCTTCACTACTATATGAACTTTCTCTAAATTTATCAGCTAGCTCTAATAGTTCTTGATATTTATTATCTTCATCATTTTTTTCTACACTCTGATTTAAACTATTCTGATTTGAAGTATCTAAATTTTCTTCTTTATCTTTAATACTACATCCAGTCATTGCTAAAGTTAAAATTGCTATTCCTACATAACTTTTTAATTTCAATGTCCAATCCCCTTTTATATAATACTTTAGTTAAAGTATACCTATTTCAGAATATTATGTAAATATTTCCATCTAAATTATTTTTTCCATTGTTAATGCATTTAGTACTTTTCCATTCCAATTTAAATTTATCTCTTCAATAATTTCAAACCCATTTTCTAACCAAAAGTTAATAACATTTTTATTATAATTTTTAACAACATCTATTTTTATAGATATACTATTTCTTTGCTTTAGATAGCTTTCAATTAAATTATATACTTCTTTTCCTAAGCCTTTATTTTGATATTTTTTATGTATTATGATTAATGATATATATGATTGATTTGATATTTTAAAATCTATTATCCCTATTATTTGATTTGATGTTTTTTCTACTATCTTATAAGATAAAAATCCTTCTTTTTTCATAGTTTTCATTTCTTTGTCTAGCCAATGTTTAGTTATTGATTTTGTATCTTGATGTATATTTAAAAATTGTTCGTTTGAATTATATATTTTTATAATTTCTTCATAATCTTTAATTGAAATTTTAGTTAAATAGAATTTATCATTTTCAATGTGCACTTGATTTTCCTCCTAATCAAGTAACTCTTTTGTAATCTCTATATTTTCTTTTAGATGATTAATATTTTTAGTTCCAATAAAATAAGAATTGCACCCACTTTTTTCAACTAAATATCTTATGTATTCTTTAACTTCTAAATAATCTTTAGCTTCTCCTTGACCTAAAGGTCCACTAATGTGGATTTCAATATTATATTTTTTTGCACATTCAACAATTGTAAGTACATCATCTTTATATTTTTGATTTTTATTTTCAACACATAATCTATTTTTTAAATTTATTGGAACCATTAAATGCTTAAAATGATGATTTGCTCTTACACTTTGAACTACTTCCATAACTTTTTCAAGAGATATATATTTTTCATCTTTAGGATCTAGTTGAAAAGCATCCCATGTAGCCATACCATATTCTCTAATTTTTCCTTCATCAACCATATTTTCATATGCAATAACTATATCTTTTAATTTTTTATAAAACTTTTCTGCTCCATAATGTTTCATAGACAGTTCTAGTTCATGCATATAATAAATATCGATAGTTTCTAAGTTTAAATGTTTTCTACTTATATCTATAGCATATTCAAAATACTTTGGATTCATTGTAAGCCATAAAGTATCTTCCATATATACATCTTCTTTATCAAGTATTTTTGTGTTAAGAAGCTTTTCTTGCATATAGTTAATAGGTCTAAGCATTATTTCTCCATCACCAGGTATTATCCCAGCTTTAGATGATATTATCATTTGATTTCTTTTTAAAATATTTCCTTCTATAAGTTTTGTAAGTACAAATCCAATATCTCTTTCAGATATCATTCCTCTATAGTTTATGGATGTATCTATAAAGTTAATTCCATTTAACAATGCATATGCAATTGATTCTTTAAAAAATTTTGAGTGTTCCTCACTAAAATCTCCAATATAAGTTCCTAAGCCTAACTTTGAGTAACAAAGTCTGTCCGTTTTTACTACCCAATTATCTGATTTTTGTTTGTTTTTAAAATACTCAATCGTTCCTTTTAAATCTGCATAGCCCTTTATCATCTATAACCTCCTATATTTAATTAATAAAATTTATAGTTATAAGTTTATATTAGATTTTTATTAACAAAGTTCCTCTTTATTTACAATCAAATGTTCACTATTTTATATGTTTAATATCAATTTGTAAAAATAAATAAAATACTATATCATTAATATGTAAAAAAATATAAAAGGGTGGGATTTTAATGCAACCAGCTAATGATATACATAGCTATAAAATAGATTGTGAAAAATGTTTTGGACTATGCTGCGTATCTTTATACTTTTCTAAGTCCGATGGCTTTCCTTTTAATAAGGATTCTGGTAAACCTTGTTTAAACTTAGAAAATTATTTTAAATGCAGTATTCACAGTTCACTTTATAAAAAAAATCTTAAAGGTTGTACTAACTTTGATTGCTTTGGTGCAGGTCAAAAGGTGTGCCAAATAACATACAAAGGTGTTGACTGGAAAAATGATTCTATTTCTTCAAAAGAAATGTTTGATGTTTTTGTTGTAATGAGACAAATCCATGAAATGCTTTGGTATCTAAATCAAGCTTATTTAGTTTCAAATGATACCAATATTTTAGATATGATAGAAAAAACCTATGAAATTTCTTTACTTAAACCAAAATCTATTTTAAGTTTTGATTTAGATTCTCATAGAAAAGAAGTTAATAAATTATTACTTAAAGTCAGTGATAATTATAGACCTAGATTTTTAAATAAAAATTTGCCTAAAGGTAAAAGAAAAATTAAAAATGATTTTGATTTTATAGGTAAAGACCTTAGAAATTTTGATCTTAAAGGAGCTAAGTTAAGAGGGAGTCTTCTTATTGCCGCTAATCTTTCTGGTTCAAACTTAGATGGTGCTGACCTTATCGGAGCTGATTTTAGAGATGCAAATATAAAAGGTGCTGATTTTAGTAAAAGCTTATATATTACTCAGTTTCAGGTTAACTCTGCTAAAGGTGATATAACTACAAAATTACCTAGTTATATAACTAGGCCTTCTCATTGGGAAAAGTAGATTTTATCAAATATAAGTGGGTAGTTAAGTTGCTTAAAAGTATTTAACTACCCACTTATATTTTTTATTTAAACTTCAAATTTTTTTAAGTAACTATCTATAGTATTTATAACTTCTTCTGTTTTTTCAATAAAAGGATAATGTCCTGATTTATATATTGTTTTTATCTCACATTGATTTACTTTATTTTTTATATAAAGACTAGATTCTATTGGTATAAAATCATAATCACTATTTATTATTAAAATTGGTGATTCTATACTACTTATATCATAATCACTTAATAAATTTACATACTCATTAAGCAATGTTGTATTTATAAATTCAAAATTTTTTATATAGCTTTCATTTATATCAACACCATCAAATAACTTATATACAAGGGTTTCATCAAAAAAGTTATGTCTATTAAGCTCTACTAGATATTTTTTCAAAGTATCTTTATCATAGTTTTTAAAATTTACTGTGTTTGTTATGTTATCTAGGTCTTTGGTATATGGGTTAAGTCTTTTAATCATTATTTCATTCATCTTTCCAAGTGCATTTAAATTCATTGGTGTAGCATTGCATAAAATTAGATTTTCAACATTTTGTGGAAACTTTTTCGCATAATCCATAGCAAAAAAAGTACCCATAGAATGTCCAAATATTATTAGTTTATCTATGTTTAATTCTTTTCTTAAAATTTCAATATCATTTGTAAATTGATCTATATTTATATATTTACTATTATTTAAATAGGTAGACTTTCCATTGCCTCTTTGATCAAAAAATATTAATTTATAATTTAACTTAGCAAGTTCTAAAAAATGTGGTAAAAAATAATTATGAGTTAATCCAGGTCCTCCATGTATAAAAAGGATTGGCTTACCTTCACCAATTACTTTATAAAATATTTTTCCATCTTCATTAACTATATATTTATCCATATTAAAATCCCCTTCAATCTGACATTATTAAATTCAATTAAATATCTAACCCCCATTTACTTTTATATTATACCTATCTCATAATTATTCCTTTATTTTTAATTCTTCATAATAAAAAAGCCCTATCAATAAATTATGATACGACTTTTTTTATATATAAAATTAATATATTAAAAATACTAATTAATCTCTTGTTTCTCTTTTTGCTTTATTAAACTTCCTATTATCCCACCTATTATAGTAGGTATTATCCAGTTAAAACCTAACTTATAAAAAGGTAAGTGCTCTATAAAAAATACATTAACTCCCATGTTATCTATAACAGTAAGTATACTTATGATTAAAGCTACATATGTTGCTCCTTTAAATGTGTTATCATTTTTAATTTTATTATTAAATAAAGTCATTAATACAAGTACAATCGTAGCAGGATATATTACTGTTAAAATTGGTGATGCAAATTTTATTATTGCACTAACTCCAAAGTTTGCAACCAATGCACTAAATATACAGACTCCTACTACTATAGTTTCATATTTTACTTTTCCATTAGACATCTTTGTAAAATATTGAGCTGTTGCTGAAACAAGCCCTATAGATGTTGTCAAACAAGCTAGCCCAACAATTAGTGCTAATACTATTTTACCAGGATAACCTAATAATTGTTCTGTTATACCTACTATTAAAGCTGTTTGATTTATATCTGATGGGTTTATACCTTTAAATTGATGTGCAACTGTAGATCCTAAATATGTTAATCCTCCATATACTATAAATAAAGCTACCCCTGCAATAATTCCTGCTTGAAGTGTTATCTTTACTTTTTGTGACTCTTTCGTATATCCCTTTTGTGTAATTGAGATTATTACTACAGCTGATAGGGCTATTGCTCCTAAGGGGTCCATTGTTTGGTATCCTTGTGCTATACCTTCTGCAAAAATTCCATCTATCATTTGTGGTTGATTTAAATCTCCAAGTGGAGATACAATCCCCATTATGATTAAAAATACCAATGCAACTAATAATGCAGGTGTTAAATATTCTCCTATAATATCTACTACTTTAGACGGTTTTATGGTAAGTATAATTGTCAGTCCAAAGAATATTACCGAAAATAATACTGGACTAAATCCATTAAAAATTGGTTCTATACCCATTTCAAATGTTGTAGCCCCCGTTCTAGGTATTGCTAATAGCGGACCTAAACAAATCATAATTGCTGTTGCCAATATTTTAGATAGTGTCTTTCCACTTCTTGATAGGACCCTACTTATATCCCCATCACATTTTGCTGCAGCTAATATTGCTAGTAACGCTAATCCTACATCTGCTAAAACGAATCCACAAAAACCTAATAACCAGTATTCACCTGATACTACTCCTAAATATGGTGGAAATATTAAATTTCCAGCTCCAAAGAACATAGCAAATAAGGCAAATCCTATAACTAAAGTATCTAGATATTGTTTTTTCATATTAACCCCCTGTAATAATTTTATAGGTATTATTGTATTAATTTGTTAATTAATTATATGTAAATTTAATTAAATAAATCAATAGTTTTCAAAAATTTAACAAAACTATGAAACTTTTTAAAATTTTCACTTCTTTTTATTAAATTAAAGTTAAATTTACATTTAATTATCACAGAGATTTACTTTTTATATCCAATAACTTCTTTTAAAGTTTTAGTTGATTCTTTGTCTAATTTTTTTAATCTAATTTCATCAAAGTTTTCACCTACTCTATTTCCAATTAAACATATATCATCTTTAAACCATAATCTTAATTCCATTAATCCAATACACTCTCTTGGACTATTTATCATTATTTGTACATCCATTTTTTTAGGATCTAAATTTATATTTTCTATATCTTTTGCATTATAAAGTAGTGCATCAAATAAGTCGATTTTATGTTGATCTTTATAATCATTTAACATTTTTTCTATATTAAGCATATCTTCTGGGTGATTTTCATCTGGATAGCCAATAACAATTTCTCTTGATGGTTTTAACATATTTAAAATCAAATCTTTTTTCATTAATCCAATAAATAATACTAATCCAAGTACAATTCCCCATGATATAACCACTTTTCTTTTCAATAATTTTATCCCCCTATTTTTTAGCTATTGTAAACATAAAGCATTATAGTTATAAATATTACTGGAAATCCAACTATTCCAGATAATATAGTAATTATGGTTTTAACCTTTTTAGAATCCTTTGTTATAAACATTAATATTTTATATATTAATATACCTATTAAACCACCTATTGTGTTAAGAATTATATCATCTATATCACTACTTCCAAGTGCAAATATAAATTGAACTATCTCTATAATTAAACTAGCAAGTACAGTTATTAAAATTCCTTTTATTAAAGACTTTTCTTTTAAAAATATCATTAAATATATTCCAAAAGGAATAAACATTAATATATTTCCCCAAATATTCATATCTACTAACTTGTGTCTAACTCCATCATAAACATTTACATACTGAGTAATACTTTTAAAAGGAATTAAATTAACCGATCTCATACTATCTCCAGTTCTAAAAAAGAATACAGTATCTAGTAAAATTAAAAAATATGCTATAAATATGGTACAAAAAACAAAATTCAAAAACTTTTTCATAATAATTCTCCTTTTTAGTAAAATACATATATATTAATTATAAATAAAAAATCGTTATAAAGTTTTACAATTTTATAACGATTCCCAATATTATATTTATTTTTTATCAAATTTTATAAATCTATACTTAATCTAATCATATCTATACATTCAATTCCATTTTCTTCAATTTTTTCTTTGTAATGTTTTTTAAAGAAATCTTTATCTACTCCTACTATTCTAAAACCACATTTTTGATAAAATGCTAGCTGAGATATACTTGAATTTCCCGTTCCAACCTCTAAAGTTTTTACTTTTAATTCTCTTGCTTTATCTATTGCACTAGCTACTAATTTTTTACCTATTCCACTACCTTGATAACTTTCTTCAACAGCAATATTTACAATTTCTAAGATTGATGGTCTTGTTTTTATTAAAACATATACTCCTAAAACTTCATCATTATTATATGCAATATAACAATCTCCTCTATCTAAATAATCATTAACTGATTCAATTGATGGGTCAGCACTGTATAGTAATTTATATGGTATTTCATCTACTTTAGATAACTTTCTAATTTTAATGTCTTTCATCTTATAATCTCCTATGTAAGCAATATTTTAAAGTCTTTTAATCTATATAAAGTCCCATAGCAATAGTATTATAATAAACTCCATTTACACATATATCTTTCTTTAATAATCCTTCTCTTTCAAATCCAAACTTTTCATATAATTTAATCCCTCTATAATTATCTTCTCTAACTAAAAGGTTTATCTTCTTTGTTATATTGTTAGATTTAGCCCATTGTATAATATATTTCATAGACTCGCTACCAAGCCCCATTCCCCAATATTTTTGTCTAAAACTTATTCCCAAAGTTCCATTATGCTTCATTCTAGCTTTTTTTACTGAATTTATAGAAATAATACCTGCTAATTCATTATTTACAACAGCTATTATACATTTTGAGTTCTCCATTTTGTTTATTGCCTCTATATAATCTTGTTCATCTTCTAAGCTCGCTGAAAATTCATTTTTACCAAAAGTTAAAAAGTCACTTTCACCTCCAATTGCATTTAAATAATCTATCATAGCTTGTGCATCGTCTTTTGTAGGCTCTCTTAAAATTGCAACTTCCCCATTTTTTAATTTTACCTCTTTCATTAAAATCCCCCTTTATAAATCTTATTTATATATAATTTCTACTTTCTCTAATCCAGTCATTATAAAAATCCAAAACACTATTATATCTATCTTCTTTCTTTTCACTTACTGCTTTTAGAGCTATGTTATATAACTTTTCATCAACTTCCCATTTTTCAAAAGACCTGTCTAGTTCTCCTCCTAAAAGTCCAAAAGCTAAAGCCCCTAGGTTATAGACATTAGTTTTATTATCGATTATCATTGACTTTGTTTTTTCTTCAGGAGATTTAAATCTTTTAGAACCCCAAAATTCCTCTCCTATTTCATTAACTAAATATCCTTTATTATATAAATCTATATCACAAATTTTAGTTACATGATTTTTATCATCATACATTATACTTCCATCATATAAATCAATAGCTACATACCCCTTCTCTTCAACATGTTTATGAAACTCAAATATTTTATTTATGGATTCTATCCTATTTTTCATATTCATATTTTTATGTTTAAAATAAGGTGAATTTATATTATTGTGCTTTTCATAAGTGTTAAATTTCCAATGAGGATGTAAATTGTCTCCATTTACCCATTCAAATATTAATGCATAGCCATTATTTATTTGAAAATGTTCTATAAGTTTAATTAAATTATCATGTTGTAAATCTTCATAAATTTTTACTGATTTTTTTAATCTATTTATAGCTTCCTCCAAATCACCCTTATAATTTATTGTTTTTGCTCCAGCATATTTAATAAATTTTTTATTTTCCCCATCATCTACTCCAAAGCATATGTTACCTGAATCTTGTTGATCAAAAACACAAAATACTTTTCCATAATTTTTTATCCAACTAAAATCTTCTTTTTCTTTTAAATTAATTTCTACTTCGTCTAATAAAATTCTAACCATTTATTTCCCCTTACTTATTTTTATTATTTTTTATGTATATTTTAAAGCTTTTATTCATAGTATTTTCTCCTTTTATAAATAACTATAACGTAAAAATTTTTTTATATCTATATAAAATAAAAAAGCACTAATTTTATAGTTTTATTAACTATAGATTAGTACTTTTTTATCTTGAAATTTAAATATAATTAATGATTAAGCTGTTCTAGTTCTCTATTGTGTTTTTTCTTATTAGTTAAATCCTTAACATTTAATACTATAAGTGCCAAATCTAGTATTGCTATCCCCATAGTCATATTAATTTCCATATGATTAAGATATACATCGTAAGCATTATTTACGAAAAATATACTAAATAAAATTATAAATACTACATTACTTACTATGCTTTTTGGTTTTAAATCCTCGGTGTTGTTCATTATAAGCCTCCAAAATTGATTTAATTTATATGTTATATTTTACCATTTACATAGTTGATAATCAATTTATCTAATCCCTTTCTCCATTAGAGACCCTATTATCCCTAAAATTAAGGTAACTAATAAAATCCACCCTAGACCTATAAAAATATTTATTATACTCTTAAAAATTATACTAATTTTATATCTAAAATCTATATATTTTTTATTTATAATATTATTAACATCAATATCTTTCATAAGTTTTTCTAAACTTAATTCAAAAAAATCACTTAAAATAGCTAAGTTCTCAAAGTCTGGATAAGACAATCCTCTTTCCCATTTTGAAATAGTATTCTTAGAAACCTTTATCTTCTTCCCTAACTCCTCTTGAGATAAGCCTTTTTGCTTTCTTAAGTTTAATAACCTCTCATCAAGTTTCATTATACCTATCCCCCTTTTGTTTTTATATACTTATAATATATATTTCTATAATTTATATATATCAACCTTTTTTTATAGTTTTTTATATTATAGATTCTGTAATAATTAAAATCTTTGAATAAAAAAAGAGATTATATATTATTTTTATAGAATATAACCTCTTTCATTATTCAAGCTAATTTTTAGATAATGTTTAATAATTCATTTAAATTTGACAAATCCCTTAGAGAATCAACTTCAAATGAATCTTCACTTTTAATTTTTCTTATATATACATCTAATTTAGATAAGTTATCTTTAACTACATCATCCCAGTATAAATCTTTAAATTTTCCATTTTCTATATACTTTTCTAATTCCTTATTTATAATACTTGCATCACTTTTACTCCAATATGATATTCCAGATAGAATATATCCTTCTCCATTACCTACAATAATATTAGATACTTTATTATTTTCATCATATTCTAATTTCCATTCATTTTTAAATCCAGTTTTATAACCACTAAAATATGTAGATTTTTCTATATCTCTTTCTAAAAAATTTCTATTAAGATAAACATCTGCATCTATAACATAACTATCTCCTATATATTCTCTAACTAAATACATAGTATATATATTATTATATATATCAAACTTCTCGTTATGGATAAGTTTAACTCCGTATTTTTCTCTAAGATACTCAAATTTTTCATTTAAATATCCTGTTACAACAATTATCTCATCAATATCAATTTCTCTTAAAAATTCTATTTGTCTCTCTAACATAGGCTTACCATTAACTTCTACTAATGATTTTGGTGTTGTAAGTGTTAATGGTCTAAGTCGTGTTCCCATCCCTGCTGCTAAAAGTATTGCTCTCATAAAATAAACTCCTTATATAAAATTAATTTTTAGATACCATAATAGATCCTATTATTATAAGAACACTACATAAAATTAACTTTAATGTAATACAATTTCCTAAAATAACTACGTCAAATATTATAGACCAAATACAATAAGTTATATTTAAGCCTGTAGCCTTTACCGGTCCTACCCTATCTATTGCTTTATAATAAAACATGTATGATGCCGTTCCAATAAGCGCTATAAAACATATTAAAATTGATAAATTAGATGTAATAATAATTTTAGATAATCCAACTCCTCCTATTATAGGAATTATTATTATTCCATAAAATATAGCAGATACAAATTGTCTTATCTGTAGTGCTTGAGTTGAACTTACTTCATCATCTCTCATACCATAGGCGCATATAACGCTTTCTAATGACCATCCTAATACACAAACTAAAGCTGATAAAAAACCTAATAAGAAATTTCCATTTGAAATGTTATCAGGAGAATATCCTAATATTATTACCGAAAATATACTTAATGTAAGACCAGCAAAAGCCCTTTTACTCAATTCTTCCTTTAAAAATAGATATGCTCAAAACGCTCCTAATGCAGGATATATAGCTGATATACTTGCAGTGTATCCTGCTCCGATATATTTTATAGCCATTAAATAGGCTGCCATACCTATAGGTCCTCCAAATATAGCTGCTATACAAATAAACTTTGCACTTCTAGTTTTTATTGATTTTAATACTGTTTTTAATTGTTTTGTAACTATTATGTATAAAAACATCCATAAGCTTGAAAACATATCATGCAAAAATACACTTACAATTGGAGCTAATAATATAATTTTTTGCGTTTCTATAAAGGGACTCATGGTAAGAATTATTCCAGTTAATGCTGTATCTAATCCCCATAAAACTCCAGACATTACCCCTGAAAATAATCCTTTATTTTTATTAATCATAATTTTTCTCCCAAACTAATTTAATTCTAAAATTTTATTTATATTAATTTTTGCTCTATTGTATCTATATTCTCCGTAAGTTCCAAAGTCATCTCCACTAGCTTCTTTTATATTTGTCCATATACTCCATAAAAAGTCTTGGCAAACTTTATAAATAAGGATTTTAGTTTTGTATCTAGGTTCTACTTCTTGATTAAAATATAAATTTAAGAAAAGTTCTTCTTCTTCCTTAGAAAAATCACATTCTAAACAATGTGCTGCCAAATCCCACATAGGATCATTCATACCTGAGTACTCCCAATCTACTAAGTATAACTTATCATCACTTTTTACGAAATTTTCTGGTACTGTATCATTATGACAGGGAACACTTTCTTCCCCTAAATCTTTAAGTATTTCTTTTAACTTTAATACTTGTTGTTTTACAATAGAATAGTCTTTAAAATTAGTTCCATTTGATTCTTTTAGTAACTTTTCATACTCTTCTATTTTTTTGAAAACATTGAATTCATTAGAAAATTTCATGTTAGATTTATGAAGTGTTCTTAATAGATTTGTAGTTTCTATCATATTCTCTTTTTTCTTTGCAGTTTTAGGATTTATAGTTTGTGCATTATTTATATACTTAGCTATCTTAACTCCATTTTCTTCATCAAAATACAGTATATCAGTATCTAACTCTAAGTCATTTGCAATTAAACTATTATATTTTTCATCATATCTACTTATAATTTTATCAGCACCATTTCCTGGTATTCTTAAAATATAATATTCATTATTTATAAAAACCTTAAAGCTTTTATTTGTCATACCGCCAACTGGTTCTATACTACAAACATTATTTTCACTTATATTAAGTATTTTAGATAGCATTTTCTTTATACTATTATATTCTTGTTTTCGTTCTTCTCCATTAATTTCATTGTATAAACAATTTATATTAAAATTCATCCATAAATACTCCTTTTATTTCTATTTATACTAGTTATATAAAACTTAAATCTGTAAATTAATTTAATCTCTTAATTATTTATACGAATCTTTTACTACTCACTTTAATTTATTGTATTTATTTATAAATTAAAATAGCTTTATCTTTTATTAAGATAAAGCTATTTGGTAAAAAAAATTACATATTTGATAAATCTTCTTTACCTTCAATCAACTTTAATGTTTTTTCTAAAGGATCTTGCCAGTCTTCAACTCTAATATCTGGCTCAATAGTTTCTTCTTGGTCTTTAGAAGCATCTGGTCTAAGCCATTTTGTAATTGATATTTGCCCCATTAACTTAGTTTTTGCCAGTTCAAAAGAAGGTGAGTTTCCAAAAGACGAAGGTCTATTTCTACTTGGTTTTCCTAATAGGGTTCCAAATTTACCATCACTAACCAAGGTAGCTACCCACTGAGCAGAACTAAAACTACTTTCATTCATAATTACATATACTTCAATATTTTCATTCTTAACTACATTATTATATCTTTCAAATTCTTTATATTCCATTGAATTTAAATCTGGATAAAACTTTGTTGCTATATCTGAAACTCTAGTTATACCGCCAAAATTTCCTGCTTTAATATCTAGTGCCTGTAAAATCTTTTCAAAAGCAGTTGAATCTCCTCCTGGATTATCTCGTACATCTATAATTACATGTTTTATATCATCTAAGTTTTCTCTTAAGTATGTATTGATTTTACTTATATAGTAATTATCCTCACAAAATCCAAGTCTTATATATACCGTTTTGTTTCCTAAATCATTAATGTATATATCATTACTTAGGTTATTTCCCCCCTTATTATAATTTATAAATCCCACCTTAATTTCTTCTTCATTTTTCCCATCATTAACACTTAAAACTATATCATCTGAGACATCTACTCCAGCACTACATAAAACTAGTTTTTCTTTTGATAAAGTTGAATTATTCATATATTCATCAACGTAATTTTCTTTTGGAAATGTTTTATCAATAACTTTTAAAATATCTTCTATATTTACATTATTAATTGATGTTACAAACTTTTTTGTAGGTTTGTTATTTTTATCTAACAATGTAAGTTTTTTATCTATATATTTCCAGTTAATATCTAAAAATTCAGCTCCTACCCATCCTATACTAGTATGACTATCATCTATTGATGATAAATATTTGCTAATTTCTATTCTAAATTCACCTAATGTCATTTTTTTATTAGTATTTTTTAAAAATTCCGCTTTAGCATCATAATAAACTTTTGGAACTTCATCTAAAAATATTGGATGGGTACTTTCCATAATCTTTACCATATCATCTCTATCTGCTTTTATATCTTCTCTACTTATAATACAATCAATATCTGGATTTCCTGTTATAATATGTTCTCTATCCTTTGATATAAATAAAATTGATATTACAATAACCACTAAACCAAAAAATATCCACCTTCCCACTATCTTTTTCATGGTCTCCCCTTTAATCAAACTCTATACTAATAAAATTATATTCATCAATTTAGTGTATTCATCCTTTATTTGAATAAATAAAAATCAACTTAATAAAAGTTATAACAATTTTACCTACTCCTTTTTATTTTTTTTGTTAACTATGACCACAATCAAAGTTTTGAAAAAACTTATTTAATATAAGTAAAAAAGAGGCAGATTATTAAATCATAACCTACCTCTTTTTTTACTTATATTTATTTTTAAGCTTAATCTACTTTTACTATCCATCCTTCAGGAGCTTCTACATCACCTGTTTGAATTCCATAAAGTGTATCATATAATTTTTTCACTACTGGTCCAACTTCTGTTTGACTGTAAAATACATGCATTTTACCTTTATGTTCTATTCCTCCAATTGGAGTTATTACTGCTGCTGTTCCACATGCTCCTGCTTCTTTGTATTCATCTAATTTATCAATGAATACATCAGCTATTTCTGTTTCCATGTTTAAGTATTCTTTTGCAACATGTAATAATGATGCTTTTGTTATACTTGGAAGTATTGATGTTGAGTTTGGCGTTACAAATTTATTATCTTTTGTTATTGCAAAGAAGTTTGCAGCTCCTACTTCATCAATTTTTGTATGAGTTTTTGGATCTAAGTATATACAATCTGCAAATCCTTTTTCTACAGCTTCTTTATGTGCTAATAAACTTGCTGCGTAGTTTCCTCCAACTTTATCTCTTCCTGTTCCATGAGCTGCTGCTCTATCGTATTCTGTAGTTATGTAATTTACTGGTGCCATTCCACCTTTATAGTAAGGTCCTACTGGAATGCAAAATACACCAAATATGTATTCATTTGCAGGTTTAACTCCTATATTTTCTCCTACACCTATAACATATGGTCTTAGGTATAATGTTGCCCCTGTTCCATACGGTGGTACGTAGTCTTCATTTGCTTTTACTACTTGTTTACATGCATCTATAAATTTATCTACCGGTATTTCTGGCATTAATAGTCTTTTACAACTTCTTTGCATTCTTAGCGCATTTTGATCTGGTCTAAATAATTGAATTTCTCCATCTTTGTTAGTATAAGCTTTTAAACCTTCAAAACACTGTTGTCCATAATGTAGGCATGTAGAACCTTCGTTTAAAGTAATGTTATTATCTTCTGTTAAGATTCCATCATCCCATTTTCCATCTTTCCAACGAGAAATATATCTTTTATCTGTTTTGATATAACTAAAACCTAGTTCTGACCACTTAATATCTTTTTTACTCATATTAACGCCTCCTTGTTGATTTGTATAACCCTACTTTAATAGTATATTTATTTTTGCAATTTTTCAACAAATATTGCTAATATTAATTTATTTTATTTTTTAAAATCTTATTTATTTTTTATTTTTCTTTATTAAATAAAGTAAAATATCATATTAAATTTAATTTGATAATTTCCTAAAATTTTTTAATATAATTAACATTACAAAAAATTTATAATTTAATTAGAAGTTAAACTTCTAAAAAACTAAGGAGGATTCAAATATGACTGTAACTGAAACTCAAAACCCATCAGCATTAAAAATCAAACTTGACTGTGGCTTAGACGATAACGGAAAAACAATAGTAAAATCTCGTACTTACTCAAACGTAAAACACGACGCAAATTCACAAAATGTCATTGACGTAGCAAATGCAATGGTAAAACTTTGTGAACACAGTTCTTTAGAAATTGCAAAACAAGATTATACGATACTAAACTAGTAGGAGGATATATAAATGAAAACAGCTAAAAAATTACTAATGACATTTAACACAAAAATAGGAAGAAAAATATCAATATCAATAGACGGCCCAAAAGATGATATAACAGAAGCACAAATAAAAGAATGTATGGACTTAATAGTATCTAAAAACATATTTGCTCCCTATGGCTCTGAAATAGAATCAGCACAGGAAGCAAAAATAGTAGTAACAGATACATCAGAGTACGACTTAATAGTATAAAACAAATAACTAGCCTCACAAAATAGTGAGGCTAGTTTTTTTAATTAACTATATTTCTAATCTGCATGTCACTAATGCCAAAAGTCCTAGAAAGCTCCTTATAATTTCCCCCGTTAAAACTTTTCCTAATAACCCTATTACGAGCATTTCTCACAACAGAACTCTTACTTGGAAAATACAAACTTCCTCCTCCAACATAACCAATAACTTCAAGAACTATATCAACTCCCAAAATATCAGCTAAATCCTTACACCCTTCTGGTAAATCCTCAACTCTAACCAAACTCAATAAATCAGCTTCTCTCATAAAAACCTCCTAAATTTTAAAAATGTATCTAAAAATCCTAAATCGCTTATATAATATATAAAAAACTATATTTAAATACTTTAAAAACTTCTATATAATATAAAACCTTAGACACATAAGATACATATTAACTTAATCCATTGAAAACACTAGCATCAAACTGTATCCCTTAATGTATCCTACTTCGTATCTAAAATATTTAAGATACACTAATCATCACTTCTCACAAAAGCCTTCTGTATCCCATAAGCATTAAAACGTAACTTTCCAGAACCCTTAGAGTAATCCTTCCACCCTTTAATATTTCTTAAAATATCATTGATTTCTCTACTTTGAGCAGCCTTTAAAAACTTAGCATCTCCTCCAAGTAACTCACACCATATCTCCATAGCACATACTCTTTCACGCTTTTTAATTCCAGGAATATCACTAAAATCACCTCCACTAATATATCTTCTTCTAGCACCTATATCCATCTCATTCCAATTATCTGGCAACAACTTCTCAAGATACTCAATAATCATACCTTCCTTACTATTAGACTCCATATGAGAGGATTGTATCTCAATTACTTTCTTATCAAGACTTCTATCAAGAACTAGCTTTTCTCCTTTATCATAAAAAATCTTAGCCTCAGCCCAAACTTGATCAATCTCATAAGAAGTAAGATCTACCCACATATCTTTTTTAGGACTACTTTTATGTACAACAATAGGCCAATACCTTCTATTTCCTGTTCTATCTTTTAAAAACTCAACATCATTGGTAGTTCCAAAGAATACACATTGTCTTTTATGCTTAACAACTCTTCTTCCATAGGCCTGTCTATAAACATCATCTCTTTTAGATATAAAGTGTTTAACTGCTTCTGCTTCTACTTTTCTAATAGCAGATAGTTCTGCCATCTCTATAATCCAACAACCTTGTAACTGTTCATAAGCTTCCTTTCCAAGAACAGTATTAAATGAGTCTGAATACCACTTTTGTCCAATCAAACTTAAAATATGACTTTTCCCAACTCCTTGTGGTCCAACTAATACAGGCATATAATCAAATTTAATTCCTGGTTCAAAAATTCTACTAACAGCAGCAACCATAGTCTTTCTAATAACTGCCCTTGTATAATCACTATCCTCTGCTCCTAAATAATCTATAAATAAATTATCAAGTCTACTTACCCTATCCCAACTTAAAGAATTTATATAATCTCTAATAGGATGATATGAATTTTTCTTTGCCACAGAGGAAAGAGCATCGTCAGTTTTTGTAGGCACATATATACCATAGCTTTTTTCTAAATAACATCTTAAAAGAGAATCGTCATAATCATCCCAAGGTAAGTAATTTTTATCATAAATACTTTTAACTTCTTCCTTTATCCAAGGTAAATTTTCACTTTTCATAACACTATTATTAAACTCATCATACTTTATACAATCTTTTAAATTTATATCATTTTCAAGTATAGTAACTATATTTTTAACACTACCCTTATAAAGTCCCTTTTTATCTACTTCAAGTTCCCCAAGCCAACTATCATCATATTCTTCATACTCTATATCTTCTTTAAAATCATCACAGGCTTTTTTTAACTTACTTCTTCCAAATTCCCTTACAACAGCTTCATCTTTGCTACAAAATTCAAGCATATCCTTTAAAGACTTTTCATCATCTATGTTTCTTTTGCAAAACTTGTGTATTCTAACTAAGTCAAAAGCATTACAAAGTTTATTTAAGCAAGGATCTGTACTATGATGTGAGTAAGCAAAATCTCCATTATTATATACAACTAACCCACAAGAACTACTTCCATTTTTATAAGTATATCTATCTCTTAAATCACAACTTTCATATACATCTTTTAAAAACTTATCTATAACTTCATGAATATCATAAACCCTACAAAAAGCCCCTATCATACCATCTTTTTCTCTTGGATTTTTTTGATTTTCACATTCTCTATTTATTTTTTTATTACATCTTCTTGAAACAGGCCAACTGCTAACGTCCTTATAATCTTTGTATCTACTAAGGATTTTATCAACATCTAGCCAATTTCCATCACATATACTATATACAAACTTTCCATCCTTACTAGTGGATGGATAATACATTAATCTCTCTGGTTCATAGGTAGTATCATCAAAATAATCCATTCCAATATCACTAGCTATCATCCTTGCTATAGCTTCATATTCACAACTATCAACTTCTCTACTTAAAGGTATTACAAATCTAAACCTTGGGCTTTCATCTTGATGTTTATGAGTAGAATAAACGCAACAAGCATATCCATATAATAAATCAACAATAGACTCCATTTTAGGATAAGCATAATCTGCATCTAAAGTTATCAAACTTCTTTTTATTAAATTTCCTTTTTTCCTTCTATCATCTTTTAAACTTCCCCCAACAAAACCTCCAACATCTTTTATATCATCTTGTTTAGATTTTTCCATAGATAAATACTCATCTATACTTTCACTTGTATATGTTGTGTTTACTAATCTTTTTATAAAATCTGACCATAGTAAAGTTTCATTTTTATATTTAATATTTTTTCTATTTTCACAAGTACTTACTTTTATGTATCCATCAAACCTCATAATTTTGTCCCCTTAACCTTTTTTATAAAAATCACTTTCAAATAAATCTACTCTTAAAACAAGCCCTTTTCCCCAGGAAATATTTTGTTCCATTATGACTTTTACATATTTAATAAGGTTATTCAAATGGGTAATATCTAGAGCTTTAACTTCTAAAACAATTTCATCGTGAACATGCATTACAATATCAAACCCAAGCTTATCTAGATTTAAAATCGCTTCGCATAAACAATCTCTTGCTATACCTTGAACAATATTTTCAACTAATTTTCCTCCATAAGTTTCTATTAATCCCCATTTTTTAGTAACTTGATTTATACCTTCATAAACTAATTTTTTTCCGTAATTATCTTTTATTATCTTTGGCCTTACATAAGAAATACTTCTCTCACTAGGAAGTTTTATAAATAACATATTGCGTTCATAACTAAAAATTATATTTTTTAAAGTTACAGTAGTTTTATTTTCTACTGCATAAATTGCACTTTTTTCTACTTCCCTCCAAAGTTTTCCTATGTTTTTGTTGCTTTTTCTAAAACTTTTAACTAAGTCTTCAAGTTCTTTTTCACTTAATCCCATTTTACAAGCACCCATTGCTTTTAGTGCTCCCCTTCCTCCTTGATAGCCTAGAGCCAGTTCTGCTATTTTTCCTTTTTGTCTATATTCACTATCTTTTGTTATATCATCTATTTCTAAATTAAACATCTTTGCTGCACTTGCTTCATATATTTTCCCATGGCTTTTAAATACTTCATTTCTCCAGGTTTCTTCTGATAACCATGATAATATTCTTGCTTCTATTGCACTAAAATCAGCTATTATAAATTTATAATTTTTCTTTGGTACAAATACTGTTCTTATTAGTTGTGGTAGTGTTTGACTGATTTTCCCAAAGTTATTTTCTATGTATTTTAAATCGTAGTTTTTATTTTCATTTATATAACTTCTTAAATTTTCTATGTTGTTTATTTTATTTTGTGGAAGATTTTGAACTTGTACTAATCTACCTGCCCATCTTCCTGTTTTATTTGCTCCATAAAATTGAAATAATCCTCTTATTCTTTTGTCTTTACAAGCACAGTTTTTCATTGCTTCAAATTTTTTAAGTGATGTCCTACATATCTCTTTTCTAAGAATTAGTATTTCTTTTATATTTTCATCTATATTACTGTTTATTAGTTCTTCTGTATTTTCTTTGTTTAGTGAATTTACTATAAAGTTGTATTTATCTTTTAGGTATTCCTTTACTTCTTTTGCACTTTTAGGATTTTTTATATTGCTTATAGATTTTAATTTTTCTTTTAATATTTCATTATTTTCTTCTTTTATTTTTAAGCAATTTTCTATTAAACTTTCTTCTATTAATACTCCTTTGTCGTTGATTTTTTGGTCGATTTGCCATAGATGTTGTTCTTTTGGTGGTAGTTTATAGTTTTTAAATATGTTTCTTATTTGTCTTTCTACTTCTACATCTCTTATACAATAGTCTTTAAAGTCTTCCCATTGTTGTCCACTGTATATGATTTTGTTTTTATTTGGCTTTGAAAATATTTTTATTAGCTTTTTTCCTTCTTCTAGTTTTTGATCTTTTAGATTTAGTATTTTACCTACTTTTTCTAGACTTTGTGGTAATCCAAGATACATTGCATTTACCATTGTACAGTTAAAGTGGCTTGGCTCTATATGCTTTTTAAAGTATTTACTTAAACATATTCTTTCAAAGTTTGCATTAAAAGCTGTTTTTATTATATTTTTATCATATATTGCTTTTTCTATCTCCTTTGGAATTTTTTCATCATTTTGTAAATCTATTATTTTTACTTTTTCATTGTCAAAAGCATAAGCAAATAATATTATCTTAAAACTTTTATCTTCTATATAAGAATAGACCGAGCATTTGGCTAGGTCTTTTTCACAATAAGTTTCAATATCTATGCTTAATATTTTTTTCATATTAATATATCCTCTTCATAAGGTGTGCTAAAATCTTGTGCTGCACTTGTTCTTCCTAACATTTCACCATCAGATAATTTTTGTATGTTTTCTATAGAACAAGCTATTCCAATTTTTCCTTCTTGATTGTATGGATAAAAGTTTATAGAACACCTTGCATAACAACCTGAGTATATTTGTGTTTCATCGATTATTTGATTTAGGTTTATATCCACTATCCCTGGCTTGTATTTAGAACTTGCATTTATAAAGTAGCTGTCTTTGTAAGCTTCTTCTCCTATTTTTTCTTTATCTCCATCTTTTACACATATTAGCACCTCTTCATCTTGGTCTTTCCATATTGGTTTTCCATTTTCCGTTGCAGAATCTAGTGCTAATGCTATTTGATTTACTATTTTCATATCTTTTTTAGGTATTATTAAAGTTGTCGAATACTTTGGTTCACTACCTTCTTCTATTGCTTTTGGTTTAAATAAATTTGTATAGTTTAATCTTACTTTTCCCGTTATAACCTTTGTTTTTAACATCCCTATTCCCCTTTATTTATTATTTTTTCTATTTCTTGTACTAGCTTGTTATAACTATCTTCAGGTGCTCCTTCTATACTGCCCCCACAGTATTTGTTGACAAGGTCCTGAGCTAGTTGAATTTTTCCTAGTTTTGCAAGTTCCCTTAGTGATTTTCTAGCATCTTTTATACTTACTATTTTTTTATTTCCTACATCTTCTCTTCCTAGTATTTTCATAACTAGTTCTAATATATCTTCCTTACTATCTTGGTTTGTATCAAATTTTAAGTTAATTTCCATTTAACTACACCATTTTTTTACTTTTATTATATTTTTCTATCCCCTTTTTTAAAGCCTCAACTATAGCTTGTATTGTTGTGTATGCAGGCTTTTTTGTTTCTCCTATTAAAATTCTATTTATAGTAGATTGTTTTATCCCACTTTTGTATGCTAGTTTACTTTCACTCCATTTTATTTTTGTTAGTATTTCAATTATTTCTTCAACTAGATTTTTTAGTGGTTTAAAAAAATTAGCTTCCCAAATGATTGCCCCTGTTTGCATTGTACCTCCCCTATTTTTGTAAATTTCTTTCCTTGATGTATTTAAAGTTTATCATTGTTTTCAATAAGTTTATATAGGTTTTGGCCAATCTATGCAAGCTTGCAAATATTTTTTCAATTTTCTACTTATTTAGTTTAGTATTAATCTAAAAGAGGTTGAATATCACAAACGACTTAGTTCGTTGATCATATTCAACCTCTTTATTTACCTCATTTTCTGGCTTTTAAATTAATTTTTTAACATGTAATTTACTAATAATTTAAATGTATTTTCAATAGCATCAATATGTGTTCTTTCATAGTGATGACTTGTATCTACTCCTGGTCCTATATTTGCAAACCTTAAATCTTCTCCCCATTTTATTGCTTGTGATGAATCTGAACTATAGTTGTTAAATAAATCTATATTATAATTTATGTTATGTTCTTGTGCTATATCTTCTAGCTTGAATCTTAGGTATGAATCATATACTGTTTGTTTATCTTTTGCTACTATACATACACTGTGTTCATTTGATGTTTGTCCGTCTCCTATTGGTGCTATATCTATTGATACAAGTTCAGTTGTTTTTTCTGGTATTGCTTTTGATAGTCCATGTCCTACTTCTTCATAGTTACTTATATAAAAGTTTGTTGTGTGTTCTGGTTTTAAGTTATTTGTTTTAAAGTATTTTGCTAACTCTAACACTATTGCAATAGCTGCTTTGTTATCTATATATCTACTTTTTATAAATCCGTTTTTATTGTATTCAAATCTTGTGTCCATGTATATAAAGTCCCCAACTTTTACTCCTAAATCTAGAACGTCTTCTTTACAATTTACTTCTTCATCTAGCCTAATTAGCATAGTGTCCCCTGTTCTTTCACTTGCTGCTAGTTCTTGTCCATATGTATGAGTTGATGCATATTTAAACGTTACTGTTCCTCTTATATGTCCATTTTTCCTAGTTATTATATTACAGTTTTCTCCTTCTACCGAATCCCAGCATCCCCCACCGATTCTATGGTATTTTATTTTTCCATCATAAGTTATTTCTTTTACCATAGCTCCTAGTGTGTCCATATGTGCTGATATTGTTATTTGATTTTCATCATCTTTCCCTTTTAGAGTTGCAATTAACCCACCTTTTTTAGTTAATTTGCAGTCTAGCCCTAGTTTTTCAAAGTCTTTTTTGCATTCTGAAATTGCTATATCTGTATATCCAGCAGGGCTTGGTATATCAAGATATTTTTTCATTATTGATACTGTGTTCTCTATATTAAAGTTCATGTAAATATACCCCCTTTTTAAGGATATTATATCACAACAATTTGAAAACGTTTTTAACATTAAAAAAGCTGATTCATAGTTTTTTAGAATCAGCTTTAACTTTTTATTTTATTTTTTCTTAAGTTTAGTATTTTGTTTATTATGAACACTAGTAATAATCCTATTGTTGCTCCTAGTGTATCTACTAGTACGTCTTTGAATTCTCCACTTCTTCCAGTTATGAAAAGTTGATGGATTTCATCTGTACAAGCATATATGAAGCATCCTATTAGTGAGTATAGATATGCTTTTTTATTGTTTATATTTTTAAATACCATATATATTAATATTGCTAGCATAAAGTATAGAAACATGTGTGCAGATTTACGAATTAAAAATTCTGCTATTCCTATTTTCATTAGTTCTTTTATTGTATTACCTATAATAGGAAGGTTGCTTAACATATTTATAAAACCACCAGATTGAGATGATGATATTGATGCTGGTTGGTTTGACATATAGTAGATAAGTCCCATCCATATTATTGTTAATCCTACCCATATATTTTTAAATTTTTTCATAAAATACCCTCTTAATTTTGTTTTTTATCAATGCTTTTCATTATATCATAATTGTAACACGTGTTTATAACTATTAGGATTTTTTAATATATTTAATTTAAAGGTACAAAATTAAAATCAATAATATTGTATCTATACTCAACTATATTTGTAGAAATAATTCAACTAATATTACCTGGTCGTTTAACTGATATAGATGATATAATTCTAAACTTTTTAAGAGGATATATAGGAGTTTTATTAGCTATAAAATTTGTAAATTATATAAATAGAAAACAAAAAACTCATAGAGTTTAATCTATGAGCTTTTTGTTTTCTATTTATATATATGCCTTTATTAATTCTATATCTCCATGTATCTTGTAACTTATTCTATTAGGTATATATATAGTTTCTTCATTTTTTAAATCTATTTTTTCTCCATTACTATATATAAATCCGCTTCCCCCTATTACAGTATATGAGTGAAAGTCAGACTCTACAACATCTTCATAAATACTATCTACAGATACCTTTTCAATATTGAAATATGGTGTTTCTAATTTAGTGAAATTTTCTATTTTTCCCCCGTTATTTTTACCATTAAAGTCTATTACATCTAATGATTTGTTTATATGTAATTCTCTATCCCTTCCCCAATCATACATCCTATAAGTTATATCACTACTTTGTTGGACTTCTATTAATTTTACTCCGTCCTCTATAGCATGCACTGTTCCTGATGGTATATATATCATATCACCTTTTCTTACATTTATTCTTTCTAAATAATTTTCAACATCTCCTGAATCAATTATTTTCGAAAATTCTGACTTATTTAAACCTTCCTTTAGTCCACATATAAGTGTTGCTCCTTCTTTCGCCTCTAATATATACCAACATTCTGTTTTTCCACTATCATTTTCATTTATTTTTGCATACTCATCATCTGGATGTACTTGAACAGATAAAGTATCCTCTGCTTTAATTACTTTAATCATTATAGGTAGTTCTTTCCCTAACTTTTTTAGCAAAGTATTTTTACTATTAGTTATAGTACTATGTCCATTATTATGAGTAGATAAATTCCACTTTTCATACCCCCATATTTTTTTGTTATAAAAAGGTTCCAGCTTTAATATATTCTTCATAAATTACTCACCCTTAATAAACCTTGAATCATCCTTCATAATTTTTTCCAAATATAAATTCATGTAATACATTTAAATTTTCGCTTTTATCCCACTCTATTACCCAACCTTTTTCCTGGCTTACTATACGTCCAGTCCTATGTTCTTTTAATGGAAATTCTAATTGATCTAGATTCTTGTCTTTTATATTATATACTGTATATCCTAAATCCATCATTTCTACTGGGCTTATATTTGTTTTAGTATTTTGTAATAAAATATCAGAAGCTCTTTTATAAGTCATAGGACCTTGTTTTAAAAACTCATTATAAACACTTTGAGCTATCTCCCTGTGTCTATTATCTCTTGCATATGCACTATCAGTATATCTAATTCTACTAAATGCTAATGCTTGATATCCGTTCAATCTTTGGACCCCCGATTCATTTATATATTCTTTAGGATCTTTATCTTCTCGATTACCATAATATTCATAACATGCATCTATGTATTTATTAACCTCGTTTTTATCTTTTTCTTTTACATCAACTTCTACTCCACCTATCTCATCTATAATATCTATAAATGAAACAAAGTTTACAGCTACATATCTATCTATCTCTAAGTCAAAGTTTATTTTAAATACTTCTTTTAATAAATCAATTCCTCCATAAGCATATGCATGAGTTAATTTTTCGTATCCATAATTCGGTATCTCTACATATGTATCTCTTGCAATAGAAGTTATCTTTAATTTTTTATTTATTCCATCTATAGTGCATAACATAACTGAGTCTGATCGATTCCCTTTGTCTATATTGGTTCCATCTATCCCTACTAAAAGTATATTAGTTATACCCTCTACCATTTTCCCGTCACGTTCTTCTTTTTTAGATTGTGAACCTTTTACTTCATCTTTAACATATATCGAATCTAATTTTGTATATATATATCCAAATATACCCAATACCAAAACTAATATAGATATAAATATCCCCCATATCATTTTTTTAGACTTATTCATACTTCCCCCAACAAATAATATAAATTTAATCTATTGTTGTAGCTACTTTATTTACAATTTCAAATTCATCAAATATTTCACTATTATACTCTTTATTCTGATCAACTGTCATTTTTAAAAAATCCATAAACTCTTTTCCAATGCATTCTTTTTTTAATGCAAAATCTACAGTTGCTTGTAAGAAACCTAGTTTATCTCCTACATCGTATCTTTTTCCCTCAAAGTTATATGCATATATTGCTTCTTGTCCTGATAACGTTTTCAAAGCATCTGTTAGTTGTATTTCTCCACCTTTACCTGGCTTTTGATTTTCAAGTATCTCAAATATAGTAGGCGTTATTATATATCTTCCTAGTATCGCAATATTTGATGGAGCATCTTCTACCTTTGGTTTTTCAACCATATCCTTTACTTTATATACTCTATCTTCTATACATTTAACATCTAATATACCATACTTATCAGTATTTTCTTTTTTAACTTCTTGTACCCCTATTATTGATGTTTTGTATTCATTGTATGTATTTATAAGTTGAGCTAAACAAGGAGTGTCGTTGTCAACTATATCATCACCTAATAATACTGCAAATGGTTCATTTCCCACAAAACTTTTGGCACAATTTATAGCATGTCCAAGTCCTTTAGGCTCTTTTTGTCTTATGAAATGAATATCTACCATGTTAGATATATCTTTAACCATTTCCAACATTTCAACTTTTCCTTTTTGTTCCAGCTCAAGCTCAAGTTCAATACTACGGTCAAAATGATCTTCTATTGATTTTTTATTTCTTCCAGTAACTATTAATATTTCTTCTATCCCTGAATTAACAGCTTCTTCTATTATGTATTGTAAAGTTGGTTTGTCCACTATAGGTAACATCTCTTTTGGTTGAGACTTTGTTGCTGGTAAAAATCTTGTTCCAAGCCCAGCAGCAGGTATAATTGCTTTTTTTACACTCTTTTTCACTTCTACATCTCCCTTTAAATTAATATACTAGTCTCTATTAAATAAGTCCCTTGTATAAACTTTTTCCTCAATATCAAATAACTCTTTTGATAATCTATTAGATACTACAACATCACACATTAACTTAAATTCATCTAAATCTCTTATTACTTTAGAGTTGAAGAAATTATCCTCTTTTAAAACAGGTTCGTATACAACAACTTCAATCCCTCTAGATTTGATTCTTTTCATTATTCCCTGAACAGAAGATGCTCTAAAGTTATCTGAATCGGTTTTCATAGTTAATCTATATATTCCTACTACTTTTGGATTTTTCTTTACTATCATATCTGCAACATGATCTTTTCTTGTTCTATTAGCATCTACTATTGCACCTATTATATTATTAGGAACATCTTCATAATTTGCTCTTAATTGTTTTGTATCCTTTGGTAAACAATACCCCCCATACCCAAATGAAGGATTATTATAGTGAGTCCCAATTCTTGGATCTAATCCAACACCTTCTATTATTTGTTTTGTATTTAATCCCCTAAGCTCTGCATATGTATCTAGTTCATTAAAATATGCTACTCTTAATGCAAGATATGTGTTAGAAAATAGCTTTACAGCTTCTGCTTCAGTGGAATTAGTTAATAAAACTGGTACATCTTTTTTGATTGCACCTTCTAATAAAAGGTCTGCAAATTTTTGTGCTCTTTCTGATTGTTCTCCTACTATTATTCTTGAAGGATATAAATTATCATGTAATGCTTTTCCCTCTCTTAAGAACTCGGGGGAAAATATTATATTATCAGTATCAAACATCGCTTTTACTTTTTCTGTATATCCCACTGGCACAGTTGATTTTATTATCATTGTCGCATCCGGGTTTATAGCTAAGACATTAGCTATGACAGCTTCAACACTTCTAGTGTTAAAATAGTTTTTTTCTGGATCATAATCTGTAGGCGTAGATATTACTACATAATCTGCTCCTTGATATGCTTTATAAATATCAGTAGTAGCCATTAAGTTCAGTTCTTTAGTATATAGATATTCTTCAATCTCCTTATCTACTATTGGAGATTTTTTATTATTTATAAAGTCAACTTTTTCTTGTATTATGTCTACTGCTACTACTTCATTATTTTGAGATAGTAGTATCGCATTAGATAAGCCAACATAACCAGTCCCAGCTATTGCAATTTTCACAATTATAGTCCTCCTAATATTACTTTCAGTTTTTATAATACTTCTATTTACATAAGTAAATTTTTAATATTTTACTTTCCATATGAATATACTACTTATTGTTTTTATAGTAATATATTCATTAGTCTAATAGATATATATTAAATTTAGATTCAAATATTTAGTATAAAAATAGTCGATATTCATTCTAATAAGTATAATTTTTTATATATTTTTTTAATTTACTCCTAACTCTATTAGAAATTTACATTTATCCTTTATGATGTAGCTATTTAACTTAAATCTATCTATTTGTCTTTAACAAAAGTAATCTATCTAAATTTTTATTTTATTTACATTGAAATACTATCTAAAACTTTCTTTAATTGAGTTTCCCAACTTAAATTTTGTAATGCATATTCCCTCATATCTTTTAATACACTTTCATTAGATAAATTCTTGTAAAATTCTATAATTTTAGTGATATCAATTGAAGATTCATCCATTGGTACTTTTAATATATATGGGAAATCTTTCGGGAAATCATTTACATTTAAAGCTGTTACAAATGGTATACCTCTTGAACAATATTCTCTTATTTTTATAGAAGTATCTGAATAAACACCTTGTCTAAAAAAACCTAAATTCCCAATTGCAATGTCCATATTATTAAATAATTCATTTAATTCATTGCCTACTACTACACCTTTAAAAAATACGTATTTTTCAATATTATATTCTTTTGCTAAATCTATTAATTCTTGTGTATTTCCATTTCCGACCATATATATGTTAACCGTTGTAAAAAATTTTTTATTACGATCATAATATTCTTTTAAACCTTTAAGTAATCTATCATATCCATGCCAATAAGAGAATGTAGCTAAACAAACTAAATTTATAGATTCATGTGTTGCAGGTTTACGCTTAGGTATTGATTCATTATCAACTCCATTATTAATAAATAAGATATTATCTTTTTCTATATTATCTGAACATATGGCAACTATCTTGGATATACTTCTCCTAAGTCTTTTATACATATATTCTTCTTGTAAATGTAACAGCATCCAGTAAGGTGTTTTAGGATTCGAACCCCAGGTTGGTATTTCCCATACCACTTTAATTTCTTTATTTGAAAACTCTTTAATTAAATATGCTAATTTTCTTGTAATAGGCATTATTCTTCTTATATAAATCATATTAAATCCATAATTTTCCGTCATTTCCTCAAGAAAGTTTAAACACTCATTTAACCTATATGAACTTGATATCTTTCTGTTTATTGTTGATTTTTCTGTACAATACTTAGCCTTTTCACTTAACACTTTCTCTCTTACCAATTTAAGTTCATTACTAATATTATCAAATCTATATAGTCTAACGTAATTATTTGACGATGTGCAAAAGTAACTTTCTAAACCTAACTTAGCAAAAGCTTTTACTTGATTCTTTATTTTCATATTGATTCCAACTGTTTCTGAATCTTCTCTCCATATTGTAAAATAACATATTTTTTTATTCATACTTAATTACCTCTTAAACATATTTTTGATAACCGATTAACTTCTATTGTTTGAAAAGCATACATTACATATGTCCATAGAAACCATGATAGTGCAACTCCAGGAACAAATAACATATTTTCACTTAAACTGTATACATACATCATTATAAAGAAAGAAATTCCAATAGTATCATTAATTTTATTTTTAAATATCCTAATAAAAATAAATGTAATAAACAAAAGCATTAAAGTTAAGCCTATTATCCCACTATTAATTATATTTGTCATATACCAGTTATCAGAAAATCTTATCCCTTCAATACTATTGATATTAGAAGTACTTCCTCCTCCTGCTCCAAATATTAAATACCCATTATCTTTCAATACTCGAAAGTTGTTAACTAATATTTCATCTCTTCCGCTACTATTCAAAACAAGACTTTCGCCAAAGTTAAGAACAAAAAAAATACTTAAACTTATAATTAATGTACTGTATACTAAATTTTTATACTTATTAAATTTACTTGAAAAGATAAAAAATGCTTCAGATATCAAAAATACAATTAATGCATACACCCCTGATCTAGATCCTGTTGAAAGTAATGGACCTAATAAAAAAATCATAAGTAAGTTCATTAATTTAGATTTTTTTACTTTTTTTATTCTAAAATACATTAATAATATTTCTAGTACAATAAACATAGCTGTAAAATTAGCATGGCTATATCCAAATGTAGCTCTGTTAATTCTATCTCCCGTAAAAACACTCATAACCGTATTAATATTAATTTGATCTATATTTACAACTATTTGATATAATAGCGGAATACTATTGGAGATAATCATATAATTAATTGTCTTGTTTTTATCTTCATTTAAAATAGTTCCACCAATATATGAAACGATTATGAAGCATATAGTAAATACATAGTATAGTACAGTATCTGTTTCAATATTAAAGCTTGATATTGGACAAAAAAAGTAAACAATGGAAACTACTAATATAAATTTAAAAACTTTTTCATTTATTAATATTTTTTTTCTTCCTATAAAATATAAAATAACAGTGCTCACATATACAATTCTATATAAATTTGAATTGCCTGTTATTGAGGTTAATTGAAAACACATTGGTAAACTGCAGATTAAAAAAGTTAATAATTTTATTTTTTTGATCTTTGCCATCACTATATCCTAAGTTTTATTTCTCTATAAAATATTCATTTTCAATATACTTTTTTTCTGCCCATTCTTTTGTATTCAGTATTATTTTAGATGGATTTCCAATTACAATACTATTGTCAGGAATAGTACCTTTAACTACTGAACATGCTCCAACTATAACATTTTTGCCAATATGTGTTCCTGGAAGTAAGGTACTTCTAGTTCCAATAAAACTATTTTCTCCTACATAAATTCCTTTCAAAAACAATTCATCTTTATTTGGTATCGGATTATTTTTACCTATAGCCTGAAGACCTCGTGCAATAGAATAGTCATGAGTTAAAAATTGTACTTCACTCGATATAACACAGTCATTTCCTAGGTGTATAATTGAGTAATCATTTCCATCAAACGTAGCTGTAGTTGCTATATATCTAGGTATACCTTGTATATTCATTCCATATTTTTTTAAATGTTGTGTATATTTCTTTGTATACAAATTAGAGTCTAAATGAGCTATTTGTTTAATACAAAATCTTGAGATTACTTTTTTAATCTTTTTTAACACTTTCATAATTTTCATTATCCTTCTCCCTTAATTTTCCGTTCTTTACGTCTTTATGTTAACTTATTTGAATATATCTCTATATCCAGTATTTTTTACCTTATCTTTATTGTTCGTGATAATATAATTTAATGCTTTATCTACATGAGACTTAAATTCTATATCACCCATATATGCATATTTTTCTAAAGCCAATACAAACTTCTCATCATCATCTATAGGAAATACATATCCAGCTCCATTTTTCTCTAAATCTTGCCATGGAGTTTGATCTGATAAAATGACAGGACATCCAGCAGATAAAGCTTCTTGAATTACATGCCCATAGTTTTCTCCAAATGTAGGGAATAAAAATACATGGTGCTGTTTAAGTACATTTACAACCTCTTCTGTTTCAACACTGCCTTTCCAACTCCATCTTATATTGTTTGGAAGAGTTCTTAGTTCGGACTCACACTCATTCCAGTATTCTTGAATATGTTTGGGACCATATATACTGAATTCAACATTACATTTTAATTTTTTAATAATTTTTATTGCACCCTTTAAATTTTTTTTATGAGCTATCCTAGATATCCAAACAACTTTTAACTCCCCACTTTCTTTCTTCTTAAATATATTTGCAGAATATATTTTTCTTGGTAAATCTTCAGCGATAAAAAAGTTATTATTTGTTTTAATTTGTTGTTTGATATGATTAATCTCTATTTCTGATGTAGCTGACCAATATATGTCTTTGAACATACCTAGTTTATTAAATATTGTAGTAAATATTTTTTTCTTTTTATATTTAAGACTAAATTCTAATGGTGAAAATAGTCCCATTGATGCTACTACTAAAGGAGGCTTTATTAGTCCTATCCTATTAAGTAGTAGTGTGTTAATTGCATAATCGTTAAAACAACCACAACAATATATGATATCTACCTGTTTTGATAATTTCTTAATTATAGAAAATTTAAATCCCTTTGGTGGAACATAATAAACTTTTGCTTTGCCAATTTCATTCCAATCATTAACCTTAATATTAGGATATGGTTCTATATCTCCATGATCTCTATCGCAAGTAAGAATCATGAAATTATACTCGTCTCCAAGGTAATCAACTAAATTCTTAATTGATCGCACAGGTCCGCCATCTTTATAGCCAGGCAAATAACGACCCATTATAATCAATATGTTTTTTTTACCATTCGCCATATTCAACCACTCCTTCAGTATAGATTTATACAACTTTATTTTTATTTCAAGTCACCCTGACATTCTATTCTTATATTAAATTTTTCACACTCATAAATCTTAGCATCAACTAAGAATCTATACCAATATGCTTGTAAAAAGTGATATACTTTTCCTTCTTTTCCATCTAAAAATCCAAATCTAAAATAATATCTATATATAAAATATAAATGTGATCTAAAAAATAAAGGTAACTTATAATATCCATTATTTTTTATAAATCTCTTTCTTGCAGCTTGTCCCTTATTAGAATTATTATTTATTAAATCATCACTTTCGTTTTCATTTAGAACTTTTTGTTGATAGTCTAATACTTCTCGATTAGAATACCAGTTATGTTTATGAGTCCACCACTCTAAGCATTTATTATTATTATCGATAATATCATATTTAAATGTACTGGTATCTCCTTCTGTCAAAATCATATGCTCATCCATAAGTTTTTGCTCACAAGTTCCATAACCTGTTCTAAATATTCTTAGTAATAATTCTGGATATTTTCCCCCATGCTTTATCCATCTTCCCATGAAATATACTCGTCTTTTTAAAACTATTCCTTTTATATTTTCTTCTATAGATGGTAGTTTTACTTTTATTTCCTCTACTAATTCAGGAGTTAATTCTTCATCTGCATCCATTCTCATAGACCATTTCGTAACGATATTTGTATTAGCCAATGCCCAGTTAAGTTGTGTTGCATAATCTATAAATTTATTCTCATAAAAATCAATATTTACAGTTTTACTTAACTCTTCACATAAAGCTCTTGTCCCATCATCACTATAACTATCAACTATGACAAATCTCTTTACTATACCTTTAAATGATTCTATACATTTTCGTAAGTTATTCTCTTCATTTTTTGTTAGTATAACTACAGTTAAATCTACCATCATTACTTCCTCCTATAGCATTTTTATAACCTTAGCCGGATTTCCAGCTATAACTACATTACTAGAAAATTCTCCACTAACAACACTTCCTGCACCTACTACACATCCCTCTCCAATTTTGGTTCCTTTTAATATTAATGAGTTACACCCTATAAAACAATTTTTCCCTATAGTTACTTCTTTACTTCTAATTGCATATTTATCATCTCTATTTCTAGCTTCTACTTCAATTGGATGAAAGTCATTATCTAGTATCTTTGTATTTCCACCTACTAATGTATTATCACCTATAGTTATTCCTTTTCTAGCGTATATAGTAGCTCCTGAAATTCCTACGTTATTACCTATATTAATATTAGCTTCCTCTGTTCTCGTAACTATTATTGTTCTTTGACTTAATCCAACTAAATTAGAAAGAAAACTACTTCTTATTGTGCAGTTTTCACCTATATTTAATTTAGATCTTTTTTTCTTAAATATTATTGGAGTTCCATAAAGATTTAAGTTTTTGCCAAAGTTTACTTTATTAAACTTCATAAATAATTTAAAGTAATTGCTCTTAAACATAATAACCTCTTATTTTTCTTATTTATTAAATTGATTTTAATAATTCTTTATACTTATTTGTTGATGCTTCTTTCGTATAGCCTTGCTCTATATGTTTTCTCCCTCTCATACCCATAGCTTTTAATTCATCTTTATCTAGCGATATAAGTTTATCTATCATTTTTTTCATTTCATCATATTCTTCTGGTGCACAGGTAACTCCACAACCACACTCCTCTATAAGAGTTCTTGCCTCACTTTCTTCTTCAAGTACAGCCCATATAGACTTACCTGTAGCCATTACTCCATATACTTTGCTTGGAACGGATACTCCTTTTATTCCTTTTGCATTGGTTACTATGTGAGCATCTGCTGCATTTAAAGAATATATAAGATCCTCTTTATCTTGATATGGTATAAATCTAATGTTTCTTACCTTATTATCATTGCTGTAATCAACTAACTGTTGTTTAACTGCTCCTTCACCAACAAATGCAAATACAACATCTTTGTTATCTTTAAATTGACCTATAACTTTGATAATATTTTCAAGATCATAGTATAATCCTATATTTCCAGAATACATAAATACAAATTTATCCTGTAAATTATATTTTTTCATAAATTCTTGTACTCTAGGATGATCTTTTTCTAAAGGATATATTGATTTTTCATTAGTCCAGTTATTTATAACCATACTATCTGGTACATTCTTATCATTAAATCTATTTTTAAGAGTTTTTTGCATATCTCTACCAACAACCAATACCTTATTAGATAATCTACAACTAAATTTATCTAAGCTTCGTGCAGCTTCAATTATAAATTTATTTTTTGAATATCCCACCGCTTCAATTTGTTCAGGGTTAAAATCTTGTATATTATATATTAATTTAGCTCTTTTAGAGGCTTTGCCTATTACACCTAGTATCCCACCTAATATAGGAGGTTGAGATATACTATAAACTATATCTTGTTTTCCTGATTTCATTATTGCTAATATTGAGTTAAAGAAATAAGCCAATATGTATTTAATCCTACTTGATTTATTTGTTTTATCAAACTCTGGGACTCTAACTCTTAAGATATCTATATCTTTATACTTTTCTTTTACTATTCTTTTCCCGTTATATTGTTGTGGTATATTACCTGTATAGTTTGGAAATCCAGCTATAACAGTTATATCAAAATCATCTTGTAGTTCTTCACATAATTCTGTCATTAACTGCCCAGTTGAAGCTACATCAGGATAAAAATAATTTAATATCATTAATATTCTTTTCTTCTTCATGTTTACTTGAATCTCCCTAATTGTAGTTGGATAATTAATGTTAATTTATAAACTATTTATCCAAATTATCTTATTTATAATTTTCTAAGAACCAATGGTAAGCTAACTTAATTCCTTCATTTAAACTCACCTTGTGTTTCCATCCTAATCCATTTAGCTTATCTACAGTAGTTAACTTTCTTGGAGTACCATCTGGCATATCAGTATTAAATACTAACTCACCTTCAAATCCTACTACTTCCTTAACAGTCTCAGCTAACTGTCTTATAGATACTTCTTCTCCAGTACCTATATTTACATGTTGTTCTCCATCATAATTTTCCATTAAGAACACACAAGCATCTGCCATATCATCAACATATAAAAACTCTCTAAGTGGAGTACCTGTTCCCCAAACCTCAACAACATCACCATTGTTCATCTTAGCTTCATGAAACTTTCTTATAAGTGCTGGTAATACATGAGAGTTTTTCAAATCAAAATTATCATTAGGTCCATATAAGTTTGTAGGCATACAACTTATAAAGTTGTCTCCATATTGTTTTTTAAAAAACTTACACATCTCTAGTCCAGCAATTTTTGCCACAGCATAAGCTTCATTTGTTTCTTCTAAAGCTCCAGTTAAAAGGTACTCTTCCTTTATTGGTTGAGGAGCCATCTTAGGATATATACAAGTACTTCCTAAGAATAATAATTTTTTAACTCCAAAATCATGAGAAGCTTTTATTATATTGTTTTGTATCATTAAATTATCATATATAAAATCTGCTGGATAAGTATTATTAGCATGTATCCCACCCACCTTAGCAGCAGCTAAAAATACATAATCTGGTCTTTCAGTTTCAAAGAAAGTTCTAACAGATTTTTGATTAGTTAAATCTAATTCTTCATGAGTTCTATGTATAATATTTGTAAACCCTTTATCTTGTAAATTTCTAACTATAGCTGAACCAACTAATCCTCTATGACCAGCAACATATATTTTTGAATCTTTATTCAATTTCTCCACCTCGTTTAAAGTAGTTTCTGTCCTTCTTTTCCTCTAAGTTTTAATATACTAATTCTCAAACCTAGACTTATATCCACCACCGCTTTTTAACTCTTCTAAATCAGAAGCAACCATTTCTTTAACTAAATCTATAAAAGAATACTTAGGCTCCCAACCAAGTTCTGTTCTAGCCTTAGTACTATCTCCCCATAATAATTCAACCTCAGCTGGTCTAAAATATCTTGGGTCTACCTTAACTAAAACTCTTCCACTATTCTTATCTATACCTTTTTCATCAACACCGCTTCCTTGCCACTCTATTTGATATCCTAATTCAGAGAAAGCCAGCTCAACGAACTCTCTAACAGTATGAGTTTCATTCATTGCTAGTACATAATCTTGTGGCTTATCCTGTTGTAAAATCCTCCACATACCTTCTACATAGTCCTTGGCATGACCCCAGTCTCTTTTTGCATCTAAATTTCCTAAATACAACTTGTCTTGTTTTCCCAAGTGTATAGCAGCTACTGCTCTAGTTATCTTTCTAGTAACAAACGTTTCCCCTCTTCTTGGAGATTCGTGATTAAATAAAATTCCATTACAAGCAAATATATCATAAGACTCTCTATAGTTTACAGTTATCCAGTAAGAGTAAAGTTTTGCAACTCCATATGGACTTTTAGGATAAAATGGAGTTTTTTCACTTTGTGGTGCAGTATCTGGTAATCCTCCAAATAATTCACTTGTTGAGGCTTGATAAAACTTAGTCTTAACACCAGTTTCTCTTATTGCATCTAATATTCTAAGTGTACTTACTCCTGTTGCTTCAGCAGTATACTCTGGAGAGTTAAAAGATACTCCAACATGAGATTGTGCTGCTAAATTATATATTTCATCTGGCTGTATTTTTTCTATTAATCTATTTAAGTTACTCGAATCTGTTATATCTCCATAATGTAAAAATAGACTTACATCTCCTTCATGTGGATCTTGATATAAATGATCTATTCTTTTTGTATTAAAAGTACTGGCTCTTCTTATTATTCCGTGTACTTCATATCCCTTTTCTAATAATAGTTCTGCTAAATAAGAGCCGTCTTGTCCTGTTATTCCTGTTATTAATGCTACCTTTCTTTTTTTCATATTAAATCCTCCATTTCAAGCTATGTTTATATAATCTCTTTCAGTTCTTTTACATTTGCTACATTTGACTTAGGTCCTATCAATATTTTCCCATCACTTTCAATTACATATATATCATCTAATCCTTCTACAACTATATTGTGATTTGATGATATAACTAAATTACTTCCACTATTGACTACCTTTGCACTTCCTACTAAGACATTTCCTGACGAATCTTTCTCCCTATATCTGTCTAATGCTTCCCAACTTCCTACGTCATCCCATCCAAAACTACTTGGTATTACATATACATCATCTGATTTTTCAAGTAATGCATAATCTATTGATATAGCTTCAGTGTATTCATAGTTTTCGTTTATAAAGCTTTGCAAATGCTCATTTGGTATCTCTTCTATTTTTTCTAATGCTCTGTAAGTTTCACTTGAGTGTACTTTTATTTGATTTAATACATTATCTACACTCCATAAAAACATTCCACCGTTCCATAGATAATTCCCATTCATTAGATATTCTTTAGCATTTTCTTTATTAGGTTTTTCAACAAAAGCCTCTACTTTTATAACTTCATTCTCATTTATAACTCTTTCATCTAAACTATATCTTATATATCCATATCCTACTTCAGGTCTTGTAGGTTCCATCCCTAATGTAATTATTGAATTTTCATTTTCATTGACAAACTTATTAGCACTTTGTATAACTTTTCTAAATTCATCTTCATTTTTTATTAAATGGTCTGATGGAAGTACTACCATATTTGCATTATAATAGTATTTTTTTATAACAAAAGCTGATAATGCTATACACGGAGCTGTATTTCTTCCTTCAGGTTCAACTATTATGTTTCTATCTGGTAGTTCTGGTAGTTGCTCTCTTACTAAATCAATATACCTTTCTCCAGTACATACAAATATTTGCTCGATTGGTATAATAGGTTTAATTCTATTAATAGTCATTTGTATCATAGTCTCTTCACCTATTAAATTTAAAAACTGTTTTGGTTTTTCTTCTGTTGAAAGAGGCCAGAATCTAGTACCTTTTCCCCCAGCCATTATTAAAGCACATAGCATAATCCTACACCCCTTTATGTGTTTGTACTTTCTATCATAGTTGTTATATCTTCCATGATTTTTTCTAATTTATTATCTACATTAACTTTGTTATCTCCACTAACCCCAAAATAAAACTTTATCTTAGGCTCTGTTCCAGATGGTCTAACAGCTATCCAACTTTCATCTTCTAATATAAATTTAAGTACATCTGATTTTGGTAGGTTATCTATTCCATCTTCATAATCGTTTAAGCATTCTACTTTTATACCTGCTATCTCGGCTATATCAGAATTTCTAAAATGATTCATTATAGACTTTATTTGTTCCATTCCATCTATACCTTTTAGTGTGATTGACTTTAGTTCTTCTTTAAAGTATCCATATTTTTTGTATATTTCACAAAGTCCTTGGTATAAAGTCATTCCTTTATCATAGTAATAAGCTGCCATTTCAGATATTAATAATGATGATACAACCCCATCTTTGTCCCTAGCATGTGTTCCTATTAAATATCCATAGCTTTCTTCGTATCCCATTATAAATGCAGCTTCTTTATTTTCTTCATATTCATGTATTTTCTCACCTATAAACTTAAATCCTGTTAAAGTATCTATACATCCTACTCCATATGATTTCGCAATTTTAGCTCCTAGTTCTGAAGTTACTATTGTTTTAATTATCATAGGGTTTTTCATATTTTTTAATTCTTCTTTATTAGTTAATACATAATCTACAAGTAATGATCCAACTTGATTTCCATTTAAAACTACATATTCACCTTCATTGTTTTTTACAACAACTCCAACTCTATCACAATCTGGGTCAGTTCCTATTATTAAGTCTGCTCCATCCTTTTTTGCCATTTCTATAGCTATATCAAATACAGCTTTTTCTTCTGGATTAGGATATTTAACTGTTGAAAAGTTTGGATCAGGCATTTCTTGTTCTTTTACAACTTGAACATTCTTAAATCCCACTTCATCTAATACATTTCTTATAGGTTTATTTCCTGTTCCATGTATTGGTGTGAATATTATTTTTATGTCTTTTCCAACTTTATCTATTAACTTTTGGTTTATAACTTGTTCTTTTACTGCATCTATGAATGCTATATCTATACTTTCATCTAATGTTACTATTAATTCATTATCTTCATTAGTTATAGGCATTTTGCTATATTCTTCTATTTTATTAATTTCAGTTATTATTTCTTCTCCTATTTTAGGACAAATTTGACCACCATCAGACCAATATACTTTGTATCCGTTATATTCTGGTGGATTGTGACTAGCTGTTATGACTATACCTGCTATACAACCTAAGTGTCTTACTGCAAATGAAAGCTGTGGTGTTGGTCTTAGACTATCAAATATATATGCTTTTATTCCACAAGCAGCTAGTGTTTTTGCAGCTTCTATGCAAAACTCTTCACTTTTATATCTGCTATCATATGCTATAACTACGCCTTTTTGTTTTCCTTCTTCATTGCTTTTTTGAATTATGTAATTCGCAAGTCCAAATGTAGCTCTTCTTACAGTATATTTGTTTATTCTATTAGTCCCAGCTCCTATAACCCCTCTTAGTCCACCTGTTCCAAATTCTAAATTTTTATAGAATCTATCTTCAATTTCTTTTTCATTTTCCTTTATATTTATAAGTTCTTGTTTCGTTTCTTCATCAAAATAAGAATCTTTTAACCATTCTTGGTAAAGATTTATATATTTCATTTTTATCTCCCCCTAAGATGCATTATCGTCTCCAAATAGTACAAAAAATGTTTTAAATATAAGTTTAATATCTAGCAAAATACTTCTATCTTTTATATAATTAACATCTAATTCTACCCATTCATCAAAGTCAATACTGTTTCTTCCACCCACTTGCCAATAACATGTTAGTCCTGGTTTTACAGCTAATCTTTGCATTTGATATTCATCATATTCTTCTACTTCTCTTGGAATTGGAGGTCTTGGTCCAACTAAACTCATATCTCCTTTTAGTATGTTAAATAACTGTGGCAGTTCATCTATACTTGTTTTTCTTATAAATTTACCAACCCTAGTTATTCTTGGATCTTCTTTTATTTTAAATACTGGTCCTGTTTGCTCATTTAAGTGTTGCAATTCTTCTAATAAGTCTTCTGCATTGTGAACCATAGATCTAAATTTTAACATTTTAAATTTTCTAGGATATTGTCCACATCTTTCTTGCCTAAAAAACACATTTCCCTTTGGATCTTCTAGCTTTATAAGTATTGCTACTATTACAAATAATGGCGATAATAATATAATTCCAGCTAAAGCTCCACCTATATCAAGTAATCTTTTTAATACTAGGTAAATTATACTTACGTTATTACTTAACTCTGTCAAGTTCTCTTTTATGCTTTGCTCATCCATTTGAAGAACAGAGCCGTTGTTTTCCATATCTTTCCCCCCATACACATACAAATTTAATTCAATAGTATTTAAATACAGTTAATTTTCCCGTGTCTTTTTATTCTGTACTTTTTAGTCCTTGATTTAAATTTATTTGTTTGTTTTGGGGCTCTAATTTGTGTATCCATTAAAAACTCTCCCCTTAAAAAATCACAATTTTGTAAAGTTTGTTAAAATTTCGTTTTTTCTCTTAAGTTTTAATGGATTTTCTCGTATAATAGAAACGAGAATAATTTCCATTAATCTCAAGGATATATATACATGGTGTTTGGCGATGTCTGTATATATATGAACTCAGCTTATGTACTAAGGATTTGGCGGTTTTTAGTACATAGGCTTTTTATTTTTTATTTTTCTTTTTATGTCTAGCTCTTCTGCTTCCATCATTTTGTTCATAGCAGTAACTATAATATCCATAAGCACCATCTTCTCCTACGTATTTATTTAATACAACTCCTATGATATTAGCTTTTACTTTTTCTAGTCTTAACTTTGTTATTTTTGCCATCTCTATATCCGTTTCTCCACTTCCAACAACCAATACTGTTGCATCTGAATAATTGGCTATAGATCCTGCATCAGTTATAACTCCTATAGGTGGCGAGTCTATAAATATATAGTCATAACTTTCTTCTAATTCTCTTGCAAATTCTTTCATTTTTTTAGATTCTAACATTTCTGATGGATTTGGCGGCATCTTACCAGTTGTTAGTATCTGTAAGTTGTTTACTTCTGTGTTTTGTATTGCTTTTTTTAAATCCTTTTGTCCACTTAGTACCTCTGTTAGTCCATAAGTATTAGTTAAATTAAACTTTCTGTGAATACTAGGATTTCGAAGATCTGCATCAATTATTAGTACTTTTTTTCCTTCTAATGCTGCAAAACTTACTCCCATATTTGCTACAACAGTTGTTTTTCCTTCATCTTGCTTACTGCTTGTAAAAAGTATTGTTTGTATGTTTTTGTCTATGTTTGAAAATTGTATATTAGTTCTTATACTTCTATAAGCTTCTGAAATAGGTGATTTTGGTTCTTTAAATGCTACTATGTTCATCTTCTCTTTCCACCTTTCCTTACTTTTCTTTCATTTGGAATTACTCCAAGTAGTGGAAGACCTAAGTGTTTTTCTATGTCTTGTGGCGATTTGATTTTATTGTCCATATATTCAAGTAAAAATATTACAAATAGTGAAGCCATAATTCCTAAAACGGCTGATATCATTATGTTCATAATTTTATTGGGCTTTATAGGGCTCTTTGGTACTATTGCTTTATCTATTACTTCTACGTTATTGGCTTTTGTTATTCTTTTTACTTCTTTTGTAAATGCTGCTGGGATTGTATTTGCTATGTCTGCTGCCCTTTGTGGGTTAGTATCCTCAACAGAAATTTCTAGTATTTGGGTATCTGCTACTGGTGATACGGTTAGTTTTTTTTCAATATTTGAGTATCCACCTTTTATTTTTAGCTGATTTGCTACTTCATCAAGTACGGTTTTTGATTTGATTATTTCACCATAAGTTACTGCAAGTTTTTGGGATACACTTATCTGATCTCCTGTTATTACATCAGTCCCTGGGGCTTTGTCGCTGTTAACTATTAAAGTCGTTTTTGTTTGATAAACTGGGCTTAGTACAAAAAAGCTTATTATCCCACTTGCAAGCATTGCCATGGATGTTATTAATGCTATTATCCAGGCTTTTTTCTTGATGATTAGAAAATATTCTTTTAAGTCAATAGTTTCCTCCATTTTTTCCTCCATTTTCTTTGATTTTGTCCTTTTTTAGAATTTCATAGCTATTTTCAACTTAATTCATAGTGATTTACTAGCTATTACTTTGTTTTTTTGTAGTTTCCTGTTTTATCCATGACTATTATAGTAAAAAGTTTTAATATCTTCAAAATAATTCGTTCTCTATATTTTTTCATTTTATTTCTTTTTGTTTTATTTTTTATTCTTTTTCGACAAAATACCTTGTCGAAATTAAATTAATTTGTCGAAATTTTTTCAATATTAGTTATTTTTTTCTTAATATTTTTCAAAAAAAATTCACAGATTTTCATCTGTGAACAATTTTTTTTGATATATAGTAATTAATATTTTTACTGTTTCTAATAAAATTTTTATGTATGAAATTATTTTATATATAATTTTTAAAACATATTTTTATCGTTTATAGTTTACAAAATTTTATATAATTTATTTTATTTTGAATAAAAATTTTGGTATTATTTATTATTTTTAACTTTTTGTTCTAAAAACTTCATAAATTCATCTTTTAATTCGTCTCTTTTTAGGGCAAAATCTACTGTAGCCTCTAAAAATCCTAGTTTATCACCTACATCGTATCTTCTACCTTCAAAATTATATGCATATATTGCTTCTTGTTGCCCTAGTGTTTTAAGTGCATCTGTTAGTTGGATTTCTCCACCTTTACCAGGTTCTTGATTTTCAAGTATATCAAATATAGCTGGAGTTATTATATATCTTCCAAGTATAGCCATGTTTGATGGAGCTTCTTCAACTTTTGGTTTTTCAACCATGTCTTTTACTTTGTATACTCTATCTTCTATAGGTTTAACATCTAGTATTCCATATTTACTAGTGTCTTCTTTTGCTACTTCTTGAACACCTAGTATAGATGTGTTGTATTCGTTATATGCTCCTAGTAATTGCTTTAAGCAAGGTTCATTATTGTCCACTATATCATCACCTAAAAGTACTGCAAAAGGTTCATCCCCAACAAAACTTTTAGCACAGTGTATTGCATGTCCTAATCCTTTTGGTTCTTTTTGACGTATAAAATATATATCAACCATGTTAGATATTTTTCTTACTAGTTCTAACATTTCCTTTTTATTTTTTTGCTCAAGTTCAAGTTCAAGTTCTACACTACGATCAAAGTGGTCTTCTATAGATTTTTTGTTTCTTCCTGTTACTATTAGTATTTCTTCTATACCTGAGTTTACAGCTTCTTCTATTATATATTGTAATGTTGGTTTATCAACTATAGGTAACATTTCCTTTGGTTGAGATTTTGTTGCTGGTAAAAATCTTGTTCCCAGTCCAGCTGCTGGTATTATTGCTTTTCTTACTGCCTTTTTCAATTTTACACCTCTTGATAAATTATTTATTTAAAAATCTACATCAATGAATTTCTTTTGTATATTTTCTTTCCAAATTTCATCTGAAGATATAATTTTTAAAAATTGCTCATCACTATTTCCACTTCCAAAGTGAGACATAGGCTCTACTTTAATAGTTTCTACTTTCTTTATAGCATTTGTTATTTCATCTATATTTTCATAAGTATTAATTATGTTCTCTATATTTTCATCATATCTTCCTTTTTGTCTGTTTCCTATATCAATTGATATTTTTCCATATACACAAGCTTCTCTTATTCCAGAACTAGAGTTTCCAATGATGAATTCACATTCTTTTAAAAGTGTTAAGAAATATTCAAATCTCATTGATGGATATATTTCAAATCTGTCATTTTCTCTAAATCTTTCATACTCTTTTAAAATTACATCACTTCCACTGTCATTGTTAGGATATATTACTACATAATTTTTTCCTGAATTAATAACAGCATCTACTACTTGTTTTATGTTGGCTTCTAGTTTATCAACTTCTGTTGTTACTGGATGATACATAAGTATTGAATAATTTTCAAATTTTATTTCATACTTTTCTTTAACTTCTTCTATACTTGGTAGTAAACTTGAATACATTATATCTATATCCGGTGATCCAAATACAAATATAGATTCTTCTTTTTCACCTAATTGAATAATTCTTTTTTTCGCTTCTTCATTTGCAACAAGGTGAAAATGTGACATTTTTGTTATTGAGTGTCTTATAGATTCATCAATTGTTCCTGAAACTTCTCCACCTTCTATGTGCATCACTTTTATATTGTTAAAAGCTCCTACTATTGCTCCTGCTAATGCTTCTAATCTATCTCCATGAACTACTATCATATCAGGATTTATTTCATCACAGTAATTACTTAATCCTACAATTGTATTACTTAAAGCCATATCCATTTGATGACTTGAGCTAGATTTTTGATTTATATATTTATATATATTTTTAAATCCATCTTTTTCTACTTCATGATATGTAGATCCATATTTTTTAAGCATATGCATTCCTGTTACAAATACATGCAGTTCAAAGTCTTTGCTTTCTTCAACTTTTTTCATTAAAGATTTTAGTTTTCCATAATCAGCGCGTGTGCCTGTTAAAAAAACAATTTTTTTCATATCTATTACTCCTCTATATCTGCCCAAGATAAATGTTCATCATTTTCAATATCTTTATTAACTACTTTTCCTATTAAAGAGTCATAATGCTCTGCTTTGATTTCTCCAGTTCCAGGTCTTTTAACCCATATATTTTCTTTAGTTAATATGTCCCCTTTTTTTAAATTTTTAGTAGTTACAACTGTGGCAAATGCAAAATCTATAGTAACTTGTTCTTCTTTAGCTGCTACTTTTTTTCCACCTCTCATTTGTTGTATTTCTTTACTACCTTCAATTAATTCATTTAATTCTTTTGGGTCCATAGAACAAACTATATCTGGTCCTGGTCTGTCTTTACTATCTGTAAAGTGTCTTTCAAGTACTGAAGCTCCTAGTGCCGCTGCTGCTAAACAAGCATTATTGTTTACTGTGTGATCAGATAATCCTACTATTGCATTTGGAAATTCTTTTTGTAATTCTGCCATACCACCTAATCTAACTAAATTAGCTGGAGTTGGATATAGATTTGTACAGTGAAGTAATGAATATTTAACCCCGTGTTTTTCCATTATTTCAACTGATTTTCTTATACTTTCTATATCATTCATACCTGTAGATAATATTATAGGTTTTCCAAAAGATGCTATATGATCTATTAGAGGATAGTTATTACATTCTCCTGATCCTATTTTATATGCTTTAACACCCATTCTTTCTAATCTATCTGCTGCTGCTCTTGAGAAAGGTGTACTTATAAATATCATTCCTTTAGACTCTACATATTCTTTTAATTTAGTTTCATCTTCTTCATTTAAAGCACATCTTTCCATTACATCATATATAGATACATCTGTATTTCCTGGTATTACTTTTTTAGCTGCTTTTGACATCTCATCTTCTACAACGTGAGTTTGATGTTTTATAACTTCTGCTCCAGCTTCATAAGCTGCATCCACCATTTCAAAAGCAGTTTTTAAAGATCCTTCATGGTTTATTCCTATTTCAACTATAACTAATGGAGCATAATCTTCTCCTATTTTTCTATTTCCAATTTCCATATAATTTTTATTCATTATATTTCCTCCTCTTTTACTTAGATGAATTTAAGCTATATCAGTATGATAAATAGTAGCTTCAGTTATATTATTATCTTTTAAACCTCTTCCTAGTTTTGTATGAATTAAACTAACTATATATCCAACTATACATGAAGTAGTTATGGTTACTATAGAATACGACCAAGGACTTACTCCAGGATGATAGTATTTTAAACTTATAACAACTATTGCTGATACTATAAATCCTACATATGCACCAAAATTTGTTGCTTTTTTTGTAAATGCACCTAGTACAAATATACCAGCTAAAACTCCTAATACTAGTCCTATAAATCCATTAAACCATTCATATGCAGATTTTATTTCTCCATTAGCCATTATCATTGAAACTATTATTCCAACTATTCCTACAACTACTGATATAATTTTTGCATTTTTAGTTTGCTTTTCTATAGATATTCCTTTGTGTATAACACTTTGTATATCTAGTGCCCAACTTGTTGCAACTGAGTTAAGTCCAGTAGATAAAGTAGATTGTGCTGCTGCATATATAGCTGCTAAAACAAGTCCTGATATTCCTACTGGTAATTGATATCCAATATATGAAGCAAATATTTGGTCTTGTTTTACTATTTGTAATAAATGTGGATTTTGTTCATAAAATACAAACAATGCTGTTCCTAGTAAATATAAAATTGTTGCCGTTACTATTGATAATATTCCATTTCCGTATGTCATTTTCTTTAATTGTTTTATATCTGTTGTAGTTGAAAATCTTTGTACTATATCTTGACTTGATATATAAGATGAAAAAGTATTTATACCCGCTCCTACTAATATTATAAATACGCTATTATTTAGTATATTCATATCAAATACGACTTCATTTTTCGACAAAAACTTTTCATTTGCTAAAGCTTTAAATACTTCTCCAGTACTTCCATCTATTGAAAATATTAAAAATATTAAAGCAAATACTAATCCTGATATTAATACTAGTCCTTGTATAAAATCAGTCCATAATACTGATTTTATTCCTCCACTATATGAATATATAATAGCTATAACTCCCATAACAGCGATTAAGATATTTACATTTATTCCTGTAAGTTGTGCTAATACCATGGAAGGTAAATACATTATTATAGACATTCTTCCTATTTGATATATTATAAACATAACAGCTCCTAAAACTCTAAGTCCTTTATCATTATATCTAACTTCTAGGTAGTGATATGCCGTATCTATTTCTAATCGGCTATATATAGGTAAAAAGAATTTTATTGTAATTGGAACCGCTATAAATATACCTAGCTGTGCAAACCATAGTATCCAAGTGCCTTTATAGGAATTACCTACTATTGATAAAAAAGATATAGGACTTAATAAAGTCGCAAATATCGAAACTGATGTAACCCACCAAGGTATGGTTCCATCACCTTTAAAATATTCTTTTTCTTTCATATCTTTTTTAGAAAAAGCTAATCCTGCAAATAGTACTATTACTAAATATGCAACTAATACTATCATATCTATTGTCGTGAAACATCTCATTATGTATTGTTCTCCTTTGTTATACAAACCCTAAAATGTATAACATTTAGTTCTATAATGCTTATAAAAATAAAAGTTTATAGCTTATCTATTATTAACCTCGCTATTTGCAAATCTAACATTTCATCTATATCTACATCATACTTTTCATCCATTATATAAACTAACTTATTATCATTTAAACTTGTATCATTGTTTAGGTTATCATTTATTTTATTTATATATATAGCTCCATTTACCTTATAAAAGTCCGGAAAGTCTTGTCTTCTCTTTGTACTAGATCCCTCTAGTAAATTTACAGCATGTCCACTTTCATCTATTGTTCTCATTAAAATTGGATGGTCTTTTACTTTTGAAACACTAACTAACGCATCTTCATCCTTTTCAATTATAAGTTCAATAGCTTCATCTATATGCCATGCTTGTCTTAATGGTTGTGTAGGTTGTAATAGTACTACATAGTCATATTTCTGCCCTTGATTTTTTAATTCATCTATACAATGAGTTACAGCATCTATGGTTTTAGAAGTGTCTGTTGCTAAGTGTTTTGGTCTTAAAAATGGAACGTCTGCACCATATTCTTTAGCAACTTTAGCTATTTCCTCTCCATCAGTAGTCACAACAACTTTGTTTATGTATTTTGATTTTAACCCAGCTTCTATAGAATAGGCTATAAGAGGTTTTCCGTTTAAATCTGTGATGTTCTTATCTTTTATTCCCTTGCTTCCTGCTCTTGCAGGTACTATAGCTAATATATTTTTACAGTTCATTTTTTAAACTCCTAATATTTATTATTATTTGTTCTATATTAATTTATTTTGCTCTCTCTATTTTTTATAATTTTAAACTTTTATTTAAAATATTTCTTAAGTCTTCTTTATCAGCAGGAATAGTTATCCCTAGTTTGACAAAATTTTCTCTCAAAGTGTTTAATTCCATATTCATTATATCTGATATTGAAATAGCATTTTTAGGAGATATTAACTTTGCTACAGTAAGTAATGTAGTTGAGAAAACTGATATTACATATGATTGTTCACTTAGGCAATATGCTTCTGCTGGTACATTTTTATTCATGAAAGTTATATTTTTAAAATTTTTAAATATATCATTTAAATAATCTGACTCATCTCTTGGATGATATTTTACATATACATTTGCAGATTCTAAATTTGATAGTATCAATTGAATTGTATCTATGTATACTTTTAAATCTGCTTCTTTATACATATCAAAGAATTCTTTATGCTCTAATAATATTAAGATTTTATCCTCTTTTTCATCTATATTATCAATAAATTTTTTATATAAAACGGTCAGTCCATTATGTATTATTTCTGACTCTATTTCAATTATTTCTTTTCCATCTTCAACTAACTCTTTTTTTAGAATTTGAGGCCATGTAACCATTCTCTGTTTTATTTTACTATGTGTTCCACATTCAAACGATATATCTTCATATTTAATTCCTGTAATCAGGCTTTTTATTTTTACTATTAATTGACTTTCTTTTTCCTTAAAGCCTAAGCTCATATATGCATTAGCTCCATCTTCTACGTATATTACTTTTGAATCATCCGAAATTTTATTTTTATTTATAATATATTGTGTTTCTACAAATGCTTCATTAAAAACAAATATTTTATCATATCTTTTATTTCCCAATAATCTTTTTATATTTTCTATTTTAGATTTAAACATTATGATACTTTTAACCACTGGAATATTAAATTTTTTATAATCTTCTTTATCATATATGTATATATTTTTAAATATACCCGCTAATGATTCTAAGTTAGTATTACTTAAGTCAAAATCTTTATATATTATTATATCTGACTCACAACTTTTATCTTTGCATTGAATTCCCGTAGCTAAAATTAAGTGGTATGGTGTATGAACTATAAATAAATTTTTCATAAATTCGTTCCTTTTCTTAAATATTTTTTATAAATAAATTTATTTCTTTTAATGCTTTATACATTGAATAAGTAATACCAAATCCAAATAATTTAATTGACCATGATACACAATTCCACTTTGCACTATTTGTATATTTAAGTATCCACTTAATTTCTTTCATATTTTTAACAACATCTTGTCTTTCACTTTTAGGTATATATCCTAAAATCGCTACATAACTAGCGTATACATTAGCTAGTTGACTTAAAAAAACTTCTTTAAATTCATTATTATAGTCTATTTTTTCAAATAAACTTATATATCTTTTTAAAATATTTACAATATCATAAAACCTTTTACTATTTACAGTATTTATAATTGAATTTGGTCTTAACTGTCTATAATAATAAAATGCTCTATTATATGGTATTACCTTATTAGCTTTCATATAAATCCTTGGAAGTAAATCTAAGTCTTCAGATGTAACTCCTTCTGTAAAATAAAATTCATTTTCTACAATATAATTTTTATTATATATAGTTACGCATGCAGACCATGGACTATATGGAGCATTTTTAAAAAGGTAGTCAAGAACATATGCCCCAGACTTATCTTCAAAACTACTTTCATCAAGTTCAAATCCATATGAATTACTTCTAGATTCATCATAATATTCAACTAATCTACCAGTAATAATATCGGCTTCTCCTTTAGTCTCAATTAAGTTTGCTATCTCATCTATACAATCTTTTGCTATAAAGTCATCTCCATCTAAAAACATGATATAATCTCCTGTAGCATGTCTAATACCTTCATTTCTAGCTGCAGATAACCCTCTATTTATTGTGTGTACTACTTTAACTCTATTATCTTTTTCTTTATAAGAATCACAAATCTCCCCAGATTTATCTTTTGACCCATCATCTACAATTACTAATTCTAACCTTCTATATTCTTGATTCAAAATACTTTCAATGCATTTTCTAACATATTCTTCAACATTGTATACAGGAACTATAATACTAATCTTAACCATACCATTTCCTCTCAACTCTATATTATATGATTTTAAATTATTTGATTTATATCTACATTTTTATTTCTTTCTATAAATATTTTTATCAAGTATAAAATTGTTAATATAAACCAAAAATTAATAGCTAAATTTTGTTCTATAATTATAGCTGTAAATAAACTAGGTACTAAAATACTATATAGAACACATATATTTAATTTTTTTATTTGTATAATTAAATTTACTAAAATTAATACAATAGGAATAGATCCTATTATCCCAAACTGGCTTAGTGTAACAATATATGTATTATGAATTGCATGTCCATAACCAAAACTATTTATAAGTATATCTACGGAGTTTACAAAACCATAACCGAAAATAGGTTTCATAAAAAAACTTTTAATACCTAATGCCCAGTTAGTAAATCTGGTAATATTACTACCATCATAATATGAATCTATAAACATTCTTTCAAACGTTCCTTCTGGCATAACCATGTATAGAAGAAATCCTATTATTAAAATGAATAAAATTCCTATCATAATACGCTTTATCTTAAGTTTATTGTAGCTTGCAAAAGCTATTCCACAGCCCATTAATAATGCTATCATAGCTCCTCTAGATCCCGTTAAAAATGTAGCATAAGCAGTTATTGCTGTTAGTACAGCATTTAACCCCTTTTTTTTCTGAGCTAAAATTCTATTAAATGTAATTACAGCTGATATATTTATAAATGCTCCTACAAAATTTGGATCTATATAAACTCCATTAAGTAGTTGTACTGTATATCTATAAGTACCTATCCATCCATCTAATTCTCGTCTAAATATAATTATATATAGTGAAAATATACAAGATGCAAATATATAACAGTTTAATAAAAACTTAATTTCTCTTGCATTTATATTTTTCATTGTTAATAATAAAAACATTATTAAATATGCTATATAAGATATATAAACACCTTTGTCTAGTGAATAGTTATATCTAATTAAATTTATACACATATAAAATATCAATAATATACAAAATACGTGCTCTATTCTAACAACTATTTTATGTCTTAAGTAATAAAGAGATAAAAACATTATTAAAATAATAGGTATATAATAATACTCTGTTATACCTAAATATCTATCGTTACATAAAAATACTGAGCATATAAATATACCTAAAATTAAAGTTGTAATAGATATACGCTCTTTTCCTATAACAATATTTGTATTTTCTTCATAGTTACTCATATTTAATTCATCCTCAATTTATTAATGTAATTGATATATTTTTAGTTTAAACTTTCTTTAATATAACTACAGTTCCAGATAGAACTTTTCTAATTTTTTAGCCTCTGTAGATATATCAAAACCTAATCTTCTAATATCTTCAATTGTGTCTTCCCTAGAAAAATTTTCATAATATTTAATAATATCTTTAGCTATAATTTTAGGATTATCATCTAGTGCGAAATATTGAACATCCGTTATATCAACTTCATCTGTTACTGTATTTGCCATAAAACAAGGCAGTCCTGACGCTTGAGCTTCTACGCCTATAACAGGTAGTCCCTCGTAAAGTGAAGGTAGTAAAAATATATCCATTCCTTGAAGAATTTTTTCTACATCGTTTCTTTGTCCTAAAAATATAACATTTTTTTCTAATCCCAAAGTTTTCACTTTACTTTGTATTTTATTGTAAAGTTCACCTTGTCCTACTAGTAGTAGTACACTTTTTTTATCCAATTGGTTTATTGACTTAAATATGTCAATTAGAAAATCATGATTTTTTTGGTTTGAAAATCTACCAACATGTCCTACAACCAATTTATCTTCTATATTTAATTCTGTTCTTATAGATTTTCTAATTTCTTTATTATATCTAAACTTTTTACAGTCAACGGCATTGTTTATAATCTTTACCTTACCATCTTTCACAAATTTTTCCCCATATAGAAATGAACCCGCTGCTTTTGAACATGCAAAGTATATATTTGCAAAACTCTTCAGTGGTAAACATAAAATTTTATTTCTTATAGAATTTATTTTTTTATCTGAATATTTTGTTGCATGACTATGTGAAATAACATTTTTTATTTTATTTTTTTTCGCAATAATTCCAATTACAGAATTTAAATATACCTCGTGTAAATGTATTGCACTATATTTATGACCATTCTTCTTTAGAAAATGGTCGAACTCGCCAGAAAATTTAAATACATTTACAGGGCTAGTAATATAAAAAATATTACCTCCCAAATCTTTAATTTCTTCTTCATATGTTCTGTTATTTTCATCTTTATCAAAATACATAAAATCAAATTGAACTTTTTCTTTATCAATATTTCTATATAAGTTCATAATAATTCCCATTACACCACCTGTTATATTTACATCAGAAACAAAGTGTAATATTCTTATTGGCTTCATTAAATATTCTCCTTTTCTATCTTTTTACTCATATCCTTAATGTATTTATAAAAAAATGGAATATTTAAAATTCCCTTTAATGTACCAATCCCATAACTAATATGTAATAGTAAAAATAAAATAGGTAATAATAAGTTTGTCCAACTAAATTTCTCATTTTTAATAGATACTATTGTTACTATTAAGTTACATAATATATATGCACTCCACATAACTATAGCTAATATTGGGAATTTAAATATAGCTAGTATTGTTGTTACAATTATACCTAAAACAAATCCAAGTGGTACAAAGTGATATATAGAAAAACAACCTGGACATATACTTAATGTTTGTCCTATCCAAAATCCATTTAAATATTTTTGCTTTAACATTTTTGATAAGGTATTTCTCGTATGTTGATATGATTTAATATCCGGATCAAAGCATATATTATACCCTGCTTTTCTGATTCGATAGTGCATCTCATTATCTTCCGTTCTAGCAAGTAACTCATTATAGTATCCTACTTTTTCAAATACTTCTTTTGAGTATGCACCGTGAAAAACAGAACTTACATATCTTTTGCCCCCATTTCTTCTATATGGAGCAATACTACTACCAAACATCGATGTTTCAGCTAATAGCAGAGTCTTTTTCCAATTAGTTTCATCATCAATTATGTTAGGTCTATGTCCTCCACATATCTTTTCTCCACTTTTAATACACTCTACATTTTTTGATATAAAATTATCTGGAATCGTTGCATGTGCATCAATTCTTAATATTATATCTCCCGTAGATTCTTTTAGAGCTATATTCCATCCGCAAGGTAATGTCTTATTTAGATTGTTTTTTATACATATTCTATGAAAATCATTTTGCTCATCTGAAAATTGTTTCATAATATTAACTGTATTGTCCGTTGATTGTCCATCAACTAGAATTACCTCTATTAATTCATGTGGATAATCTTGGTTTTTTAAATCTTCAAATACTTTTGGTAGTGTATTTTCTTCATTATATGCAACTACAATAAATGAAACTAACATCCGTTCACCTCACTTCAATTTGATTATTTCAAAATTTCTAATATTGTACTTAAAACTAGTTTTATATCTTCAAATAAAGATATATTTTTTATATATTTCATATTTAAATTTATTTTTTGAGGCATAATATCTTCTACATAACTTTTCTCAGGGTTGTTGCTGCATCCTAATAATTCACTTTCATTTTTAAATTTTATAGATGCATAGTCAGTAATACCTGGTTGTACTAATAAAATTTGTTCTTGATATATATCATATAGTTCAACATACTTAGGAACTTCAGGTCTAGGCCCTACTAAACTCATCTCCCCTTTTAAAACGTTTATAAGCTGCGGAAACTCATCTAACTTATATTTTCTTATAAATCTCCCTACTTTAGTTATACGATTATCTGCTCCTACAGTTATCTGTTTTCCTAACTTTTCTGCATCTGTAACCATAGTTCTAAATTTATAAATTTCAAATATCTTTTTATTTTTGCCAACTCTTTTTTGTTTAAAGAATACAGGCCCTTTTGAATCTAACTTTATAAGTATTGCAATTACTATTAATATAGGTAGTAAAACTATTAAACCTATAGAAGAAACTGCTATATCAAATATTCTTTTTATGATTAAACTTAATTTTCTTTTTTCTAATTCTTTTTTTATATCTATAAGCTCTCTACTTGATTGCATTTTTCCTCCCTAATAAAAAATTTATTTACATAATATTTCACTTAAATTTCCAACTATATACTCTACATCATTTTTGTCTATACATGTATTTAAAGGAAGTGTAATCTCATTTTTATACATATTAAATGCATTAGGGTAATCGTTTATATCAAATCCTAAATTTTTATATGCTGTTAATAATGGTAATGGCTTATAATGAACATTCGTAGCTATCCCTTTTTCTGCCATTTTAACTATAACTTTATTTCTAAATTCAGAGTCTTTCCCTATTAACCTAATTAAATATAAATGTCCGCTAGATGTATACTCTTCAGTAAAATGCTTAAGTGTATCCACACCTTCAATTTCTTTTAAAAGTTCATCATATCTATTTATAATTTCTTTTCTATAGTTTAGTAAGTCTTCGTATCTGCTTAATTGTCCTAATCCTATAGCTGCCATTATATCAGTCATATTACACTTATAGGCAGGCTCTATTATGTCGTATTCCCAAGAACCTATCTTAGTTTTAGCAAGTGCGTCTTTTGTTTGTCCATGAAGTGATAAACAGTTATATCTTTTGTATATATCTTCATCATCAATTCCATCTATACTTTTCCAAGTAACTGCTCCACCTTCAGCTGTAGTAAGATTTTTAACAGCATGGAAAGAAAAACTTGTAAAGTCTGCTATGCTTCCACTCATTTTACCCTTATAGCTAGCTCCAAATGAGTGCGCACCATCAGCAACTACAGTAACTCTTCCTATAGACTTTTGTATCTCATTATTTGGGTTAAATAATTCTTTTTTACTGTTGACTATTTCAAATATTTTGTCATAATCACATGGTACTCCAGCTAAATCAACACATATAACAGCTTTAGTTTTTTCTGTTATAGCCTCTGCTAGTTTGTCATAATCCATTTGATATGAATCTTTAGCTGTATCAACTAATACAATCTTTGCTCCAACATGATGTATAACACTTGCTGATGCAGTATATGTATAGGCACTTGTTATAACTTCATCTCCAGGTCCTATTCCTAAAAATCTTAAAGTCATTTCCATTCCAGCTGTAGCTGAGTTTAAACATATAGCTTTATTTGTATTACAATAATTGGCTATTTTCTTTTCAAACTCTTTAGTTTTAGGTCCTGTTGTAATCCATCCTGATTTTAAAACTTCTACAACATTGTTTATTTCAACTTCAGTTATATCCGGTGGTGAAAAAGGTATATTCATTCTCTTACGCTCCCTTGCTAGTTTTCTTATTTGCTTCTTCTGGCCTAATATAAGTAGAAACTAACTCCCTCATTTTAGAATCTATTAGTTCTACCTTTTCATTCATTACTATTTCTTTTAACTCGCTAAGTAACTTTGTATTTTTTTTCATATCAAATTCCATTGGTTTCCCAATAAATATTTTTTTATGATCTGTGTTGGTTAGACCTTCTTCACTCATTAAAAGCTCTTCGTATAACTTTTCACCTGGTCTTAACCCTGTAAATTTAACTTCAATATCCACATTAGGTTCAAATCCACTTAATGTTATAAGGTTATATGCTAAATCAACAATTTTTACTGGATCTCCCATATCAAGCACAAATATCTCTCCACCTCTTGCCATAGCCCCTGCCTGTATAACAAGTTGGACAGCTTCAGGTATTGTCATAAAGTATCTAATAATCTCAGGATGAGTTATAGTTACTGGTCCACCTTCTTCAATTTGCCTTTTAAATAAAGGAATAACACTTCCGTTACTTCCAAGTACGTTTCCAAATCTTACAGCTACAAACTCTGTTTCACTTTCTTCATTCATAGTTTGTATAATCATTTCTGCCGCTCTTTTTGTAGCTCCCATTATATTAGTTGGATTTACTGCTTTATCTGTAGATATAAGCACAAACTTTTTAACCTTATATTTATCTGCCATAATAGCTACGTTTTTTGTTCCAAATATATTATTTTTTATAGCCTCACTTGGGCTGTTTTCCATAAGTGGAACATGTTTGTGTGCTGCTGCATGAAATACTACATCTGGTCTGTATTCACTAAAAATTTCATCCAATCTCTTTATTTCTCTAATAGAAGCTATAACTGTTTCTAAGTTTAGCTTATCTCCATATTTTCTTATTAGTTCTTGTTGAATTGAGTATGCATTATTTTCATAGTTATCAAGTATTATAAGTTGATTTGGCTCAAAAGTTGCTATTTGTCTACATAGCTCACTTCCTATACTTCCGCCTCCTCCAGTTACTAAGATAATTTTATTATGTATATACTCACTCATTTCATTTAGATTTACTTTTATAGTTTCTCTTCCTAATAGATCTTCAATTTGTACATCTCTAATTTTTTTTATATCTACTTTTCCATCTATAATTTCATAAATACCTGGAATTGTTTTTAGCTTGCATTTAGTATTTTTGCATATATTTATAATTTCTCTTTTTTCAGATTTACTTATATTAGCGATAGCGATTATAATTTCATCTATATCATTGATTATCACTATATTTTCTATATCTTTAATAGTTCCAATTATAGGTACATTATGTATTCGTCTGCCTTTTTTATTTATATCATCATCAACAATCCCTACTGGTTTTTTGTGAAGTTGAGGGTTATTTTTCAGTTCTTGTATAACCATATCTCCTGCATCACCAGCACCTACGATTAAAACTTTTTTCATTTTGTCTTTTATCCTACATCTTGAAATTACTCTACGTCCTATTCTATATAAAAGTCTAGTTCCTCCTGTTAATGAAATCACTAAAACTCCATTTAATAAATAAAAAATTATTGATAAATTTCCACCTAAAGCCTTATGTATTATAAATGCAGGTATAACAGTTAATAAACATGCTGAAACAATTGATATTAATTCCTCTTCTCCTGCATACCTCCATAAACTTCTATAGCATTTAAATATATTTAAAAATATTATATTCATAACTATATAAACTAGTATAAGCAGTATAAATTTATTATTTTGGATTTCGAAATTCATTTTATGTACTAGCCATGCAGATGCTAAAAATGAAACTAGTATACATATAATATCAATCGCTACTAGAATTAACTGTCTAGTTCTATACTTACCTAAAATATTTTCTAATGCATTTTTATCTTTAGGAGTGTTCATTTTAATTTCCATTAAAACCATTTCCCTCCACATTGTTTTTGTATATAATTATTATTTTCTCTTTTTCTTTTTAGATCTCTTATCGCTTGAAGATTCTTCATAGTAATAGTTGTAATAACCATAAGAACCATTAGATTCCTCAAACTTATTAAGTACTAAACCTAATATGTTAGCATTAACTTTTTCTAATCTTGACTTAGCTATTTTAACCATATCTATATCAACTTCTTTAGACCCAACTACAAGCATAGTTCCATCAGTATATGTTGAAACTATTCCAGCATCTGTTATAATTCCAATTGGCGGTGCATCTATAAATATATAATCATAGTAATCTTTTAAAGATTCTATGAAAGCTTTCATTTTTTTAGATGCTAACATCTCAGATGGATTTGGCGGTATTTTCCCGCAAGTTATAACATCTAACCCTTGAACTTCCGTTCTATAAACACATTCTTGAAAAGATCTTTGCCCTGTTAGTATTTCTGTAATACCGTGAGTATTACTTACATTAAACATCCTATGTACTGTAGGATTTCTTAAGTCGCCTTCTACAACTAAAACCTTTTTATCTTCCATTCCCGCAAAACTTACTGCTAAGTTTGCTATTACAGTACTCTTACCTTCATTTTGTTGAGAACTTGTAACTACTATAGTCTTTATTTCTTTATCTAAATTAGAAAATTCTATGTTTGTTCTAATAGTTCTATATGCTTCTGATATAGGTGACTTAGGGTCTCTCCTTGTTATTAGTCTTCCTAACATTACTTTCTACCACCTTTCTTATCCATATTTTCATTAGGAATTACTCCTAAAATTGGTAAGTCTATATATTTTTCTATATCTTGTGGTGATTTTATCTTGTTATCCATATATTCAAGAACAAATACTATAAATACTCCTACTATAAACCCTAATATTGCTGAAATAGCAATATTTATAGTCTTATTTGGTTTAACTGGATTTTCAGGAGTTATAGCTTTATCTATTACCTCAACACTATTTGCCTTTGTTATTCTTTTAACCTCTTTAGAAAATACAGTTGGTATCGAATTTGCTATATCTCTGGCTATCTTTGGATTTGTGCTTTGAACAGTTATAGACATTATTTGAGTATCTTTAACTTGAGATACTTTAATACTTTTCTCTAAATCTTCATAGTCCATATTTAAGTCAAGTTTTTTTATTACTGAATTTAATACAGATCTAGATTTTATTATTTCTCCATAAGTTAGTGTTAATTTTTGAGTAACCGCAAGTTGATCTCCTGTTATCATATTATTTGTTGATTTGTTTTGTTCTGTGTTTACTATTAATGTTGTGTTTGCTTCATATACTGGACTTAATACGAAAAAACTTATAATTCCACTAGTTACCATTGCCAATATTGTTATAAGTGCTATTATCCAAGCCCTCTTTTTTATGATGTGAAAATATTCTCTTAAGTCAATAGTCTCTTCCATTTCTATCCTCCACTTTTATTAATTCTATCTAAATTTATTTCACAATATAAAATTGTTATCTAATTAATTTTTTCCTCTCCTTGACCTTGTATTTGTTGATCATTAGAGGCTTCTGGTTTTGATGTATCAGTTTGTTGATTTTCTTCTTTTGTATCTTCAGGCTTCATATCTTCTGTTGTTTTTACTATATCTTTTTTGTCATTTTCTAACTTATTGTTGGTATTACTACTACTATTTATATCAGGTTTACTTTGTACCTGTATTTTTTCAAGATTTGTTTGTCTTGATGGTCGTTGCACTTTTGTCACTGATTTTGACTCAGCTACTTCATTTAATTGTTTTGAATCATCATTTTTTTTATCAACATTTACTACATCTTTTGCTTCATTTTTTTCTTTTTTCTCATTTCTATCTTTTTCTAAATTTTGTTCATTACTTTTCTCTTTATCTAAAACAACTTTTATATTGCCCTCTTTTATTGTGTAATTTATTATTTTATAGTTTTTTAAAAAATCTTTTTCTATGTATACTTCATCTTTTTCAAATATCGGATCTGTATCTACTGGAACTTCAATACCATTAATTTTTTTAGTATTAAGAGGATAGTACTCATCATCAACTTTTGCAAAAGATAAATTTTTATCTATAACAATACTTTTACCATCAATAATTATTTTTGCATTATTTCCCGATATATCAACTTTTCCACCAAGTTTTTGTATTATATTTTTAACTGGTATATAATCAACTTTATTTTTGCTCAAAATTTTAATATCACTTGCAAAAGATATAATACTTGTACAAACTATACCTATTATGGCTAATCCTAAAATCATACTACTTTTCAATGAAATCCCCCCACTCTTACTTTTTTAATTTCTTATGCATCTATAATTTGATTATGTATTATTAGATTTTTATTTTCAGATGTGTAATTCCAACTTAGACTAGCTTTTTCATCAAAATAAGCTTTTATATAAAGAGTACCTAAATCCTTATTATGATTTAAACTTCTTATGTTATCTCCTAGAAATTTAATCTGCCCTATTGCTTTTTCTGGATTTGTAATACTGTTTAAATTAATTTCAATAAACGTATTTCCATCCTTTTCTTTTATATCTTTTATAGTATAGTGTTTAGGTTTATCTTTAACTTCTTTGTCTACTTTATAATATTTTCTTATTTCAATTTTGTTAGAATCAATAGGCTTTGCAACAGTTTGAATTTGATCTATTCTATATTCAAAATCATTAGATTTTTCTTTATCAGTAAATAAATAAACTTTAAACTTTCCAGATGATTTTTTCCCTAATTCATTTACTAAGTATGCTAATTCTTTAGGAGTTAAGTTTCTTTTTTCTAATACAATAAATATATTTTCATTGTCTTTTTCATCTATTCTTATTAATTCATAGTCATCCTTAGTTAGCTCTATATTCTTAATTTCTGACTTTACTTCTACATATTCACTTTTTTTAGATTTAATACTACCTTGCATTAATGAAAATCCTAGTACAATAATAACTGTACAAATGCAAGCTATTATTATAACTTTACTTTCTCTTTTATTTTTAATTTTCACCTAAAGCTCCTCCCACATTTTTACTTATTATCTATAATATAACATTTTTTATATAATTTTGTCGAAAATAATCAAAAAATACCGATTATTTTTATTTTTACTTTTGAATCTTAGTTTTTTAATCTCAAACTTTTTATACTTTTGATTATCATTTTATTATACGGATAAAAGTCTTAGATATTTAGCAAAAAAACAAAAAAATGGAATGTTTTTGACATTCCATTTTATACCATCTTATTATTCTTTAAAATTTTTATAATCGTAAATATATTTATGTAATTGTTTATTGTTATACTCTTTATCCCAAAGAATTACCCAACCTTTTTCTTGATTTAAGATTTTTCCATCTCTATGCCCATCAAGTGGGAATTCAAGTTGTGCAAAATTACTTGTATGCATTTTTAATACTTTAGTTGCTAAGTTAAATATCTCCATTGGTGGGATATTAGTTTTAGTATATCCAATTATAGTATTTCCTAATTCTATTAAATCTCCACTAGAAGTATTAGATAATTTATTATAAGCTGCCTGAAGTACAGTTCTTTGTCTATTATCTCTGTGATAAGCATCATCTGCATATCTTATTCTACTATAAGCTAGGGCTTCTTTCCCATCTAAATTCTGTTTTCCTGGTCCATCAACTCCAGGTATATGACTTACCTCTTTAGGTAATACATCTATTTCTACTCCACCTATAGTATCTATTATCTTTTCAAAAGAATCGAAACTAACAGCTGCATATTTGTCAATTTTTATTCCAAAGTTTTTATCTATAGTTTCAAGTAAAAGCGCAGGCCCTCCATAGGCATATGCATGAGTTAATTTTTGTTCTCCATACCCTGGAATATCTACATATGTATCTCTAGCTAATGATGTTATTCTTATATCGTTATTTTTATCATCTATAGTAAGAATCATCATAGAGTCAGATCTATTTCCTTTATCTAAATTATTTCCATCTACTCCTGCTAATAAAATATTAGTTATTCCGTTTTTATCTTCTACTTTTTGGATTTTTGATTTTATATCTTTAGCAGTATCTTTATCATACATTGAGTTTAGTTTAAAGTAAAAATACCCAAAAGCTATCATAGGTACTGCTATTACAAAAATAATTAATCCAATAACTATCTTTTTAAATGTACTCATAATTCTCCTCCATTATTAATTTTAAATGCCGATTTAATTATACTACGTTTTTTTAATTTAATATATAAAATTTATTTCATTTTAAAATGTTCTTTATTTTCAGTTTATATTTTTGAGCTTGTAAAATATAATCGTTTTACTGTATTTCCAATATATGTCATTATATGTATTGAGTATAAAATCTATTCATAATTCCATTTATAGATTTTTTGCATAAAAAAACTGAGGAACATTTAAAGTTCCCCAGTTTTTATTACATTTCGCTAGCTAATTTATTTGCATATTCATGTAAAAAGTTATTAGCTGCATTTAAACTTGATTTATTTATATCATTTTTTAATGAAGAGTGTACTATTTCACTTAATGATCCGTTTAAGTACCCAAGTACTGTTTCTTTATGCTCTCTTGATAAATCTTCATCAAAAGCTGATTTTATATTATTCATTTCTACATTTAATCTATCTGCTATATCTATAGCTTTACGTAATTGGTTAGCTGTCCCATTTATAAAGTCTACATTTTCTGAACTTTCCATTCCTCTTACTCTTTCAACTGCTGCTGATGCAAATGCTAATGCATATTCTCTGTTATCTCTGTTAGTTAAATCTTTATTATCTAAGTAATCTGCAACTATTCTTATTTCTTCTATAGCTATTGCTAGTTGCTCATTATTTTCTTTGTTAGTTTCTTCAGATTTAACTGTTTCTCCAGTTAATTTATTTGCATATTCATGTAAAAAGCTGTTAGCTGCATTTAAGCTTGCTTTATTTATATTATTTTTTAATGAAGAATGTACTATTTCACTTAATGATTCGTTTAAATATCCAAGTACTGTTTCTTTGTGTTCTCTTGATAAATCTTCATCAAAAGCTGATTTTATATTATTCATTTCTGTATATAATCTATCTGCTATATCTATAGCTTTACGTAATTGGTTAGCCGTTCCATTTATAAAATCTACATTCTCTGAACTTTCCATTCCTCTTACTCTTTCAACTGCTGCTGATGCAAATGCTAGTGCATATTCTCTGTTATCTCTATTAGTTAAGTCCTTATTATCTAAGTAGTCCGCAACTGTTCTTATTTCTTCTATAGCTATTGATAATTGTTCATTGTACTCCTGACTTTGTGTAGATTTTGGAGCTTCTTCTTTCTCATTTGCGTTTGCAACAACTGGAGTAGTTACTGATAACATTAGTGTAGCTGCCATTGCTGTTCCAACTAATTTAGCCATTTTATTTTTTATCATCCCTGGTTCCCCCTATTATTTTCTTTTTCTATTTATTGTAAGTCCTACTATTGAAGATAATCCAAGCCCTATGTATCCTAACATAGACATATCTCCCGTTTTAGGATTATTACCATTACTTGATTTATTGTTTGTAGTATTATTTGTCGTTGTATTGTTACTTGGTTTATTAAATCCTGGTTTTGCTGTATTATTAACATTTGAGTTTCCTGGTGTTGCTGGTTTATTTGGACTTACTGGTACTGGTGGTTTATTTGGGTTTTCCGGATTTTCTGTATTGTTGTCATCTGGCTTCCCTGGTAATACTGGCTCATTCGGATTTTCTGGATTTACCGTATCATCATCTGGTAATTCTGGTTCTTCTGTATTGTCATCATCTGGTTCCCCTGGTAGCGCTGGCTCATTCGGTTCTTCTGGCTCTACTGTATTGTCATCATCTGGCTCTCCTGGTCCCTCTGGTTTATTTGGTTCTTCTGGCTCTACTGGATCATTTTCTAATAATGCATAATACTTATGATATAATTCCATAGCTGTATATGAAGTCCACGTATTTATCTTGTATTTATTTTCATCTACTAATGTTCCTAAAGCATCTAAAGCTTCTATCTTTTCATCTCTACTTAAGTTATTATCAAAAGCATTTATAACCTTGTCCATAGCTTCTCTTATTTCTTTAGCTAATTTAGCTGTTTCTTTAACATTTTCTAAGTTAGCTTTTAAGTTATTCATATGCTCACTGTAGTTTTCTAATCCTTCAAGTACATATAGTCCTTCTAATCTATCTAGCGCTGCTTGCATAAAAGCAACCATTCTATCGTAGTTTTCTTTTACTGTTAAATCTTTGTTTTCCATTACATTAACAGCTTCTCTTGTTTCTTCTATTGCATAATTTAATTGCTCTAGAGCTTTTTCTAGCTCATTATCCCAATTTGCATATAGTTCATGATACATATTCATAGCTTTATTTAAAGTAGTAGAGTTTACATAATTTCTTCCAACTTCTACTGAATCACCTAAAGCATCTAATACTATTTGCTTGTTTTTTAAAGTATCTTTCCTAGAAGTTTCAAATACTGTATTAACTCTATTAACTTCATGTCTAACCCTATTTATGTAATACATTTTGCTTTCTATTTCATTAGCAGCTTCTTTTATCCAATCTATATGAGCTTGCTCATCTTTAGATACCTCTATCCCTTGTATTCTTTCAACTGCTGTTTTATAAAATACATTTAATCTTTCATAGTTACTATCGTTAGTAAGATCTGCTGTATCTAATAAATTTATAGCTATTCTCATTTCTTCTATAGCATAAGCTAATTGCTCTCTATCTTTTTGTGAAGCTTCTTTTTTATTCTCTTCCTTTTTTTCTTCTTTAGACTCCTCTTTTACTTCTTCTTTTTCCTCGTTTACAGTAGGAGCTTCTTCTTTTTCAACCTTTTGAGCTTTATCATTTTCTTCTTTCTTATTTTCCTTTTGATCTTCTTTAACTTCTTCCTTTGTTTCTTCTTGTACTTCCTCTTTAACCTCTTCTTTTGAAGCAGGTTCTTCTATTTTATCTACTACATCATTGTTTAATTCTGTTTCAACTTCATTTGCATAAACATTTGATCCACTTAATATAATTCCAGTTACTATAGCTGCTGCTGCAACTTTCTTAGTTTGTCTAAATTTCTTAACCGACTTAGGCATAATAATATCCCCCTTAAAATACTAAAAATCTATTTTCACATTTAATTTTATATGAATACACAAAAATAAAGTATTCGCCATAAGTCTAGTCTTTTTGTCATATATTAGTGTAATAAGTCTACTACTTTAGTATTATTTGCTATTTTGTTAACATAAAAAAAGACTAAATCAATAAGAGGCAAAACCTCATATCAATTTAGTCTTTATATCACCATGGCAAGGATTAATTTTTTATTTCAAATTATTTTGCAGTATATCCTGAATCTAAAAGTAACTTAACGCACACTTCACCTTTACCTTCAGCAACAAGTACTATAGGACCAGTACATCCCATACCGCTTTCTGCATATATACCGTTTTTCCATAAAACTTTAACAGCATCTTCTAAGTCCATTATATCTATACCAGATATTTGATGAGTAACTACCTCTTTTTCAGGCATTTTCACTTCTTCCTCATCATCTTTTTTAACTTCTTTTTTAGTTAAAGCAGCTATTATATCATCATATTTTGCATTTTTAGCTGCTTTAAATTCTTCCTTAGATACTTTAGTAACGTCACCTTTAACAACATCATAAGCATATCTAAGTGCATTAGCAACAACTGGAGAACCAGATGCTCTTGATAATATTAATATCTTTCTATCGTAGTCTTCACCTACACCAGGACCATATCCAAATCCATTAGCTTCATAATCTCCACCAGTAGTAAATGAAGAGAATACTTTCATAAATATATTTCCGCTTAAAGTATCAGTAACCATTACATCCGGAGCGCCACATAATAAATCGTTACCTCTCATTACACAACCACCGTCAGCTCTAACTGATTCAGCAAAACTTATATCATATCCATTAGATTGTAAATCTTTTAGAGCCTTTTCAACTTGTCTAGCACCGTCAACATTTAATATACCTACAGTAGGATTTTTTATTCCTATAGATTTAGCAGTAGATATTCCATAAACTGCATTTCTAACCATAGCTTCTATTCTGTGAGTAGCACTAGTACCCGTAGTAGTAGCAAGAATCATTTCCTTACCCCTACCTGGAGTTATAACTCTACCAACAGTTGATACTCCTATTGGGAAGTTATAATGCATAGTTACACAAGCATCAATGTAACCTGAGTCTAATAACTCTTCCATTTTAGAATGCATTTCACTTTCATCATTAACTTCAACAACCTCTAAATCAGTATCAACCTTAGGCCCTATTAACACTATATCAAATAGGTTTGACTTAGCTAGATGAGCACCTTTTACTAAGTTTTCAGTTCCATGTTCACTACCTAAAGTAGTCAAACCAACTCTTACTTTTTTACCAAATTCGCCGCTCTCAATAGCATTAGCTATATCAAGAAAAGTATCAGCAATAATCTTCTTAGGCATAACAATTCCCCTCTCAAAGTGAATTTTTTAAAATTATATCCGTCTTATTCTTTTTCTCTACTCTACCAATAAATCTAATTTAATAAAGAAGAAGTATTATTAACTGATAGCATAAATAAATTTTTCACCGTAGGGCCTTATCGCTTGTAAGGATTAGCTTTAGTCATATTAACTTTATTTTAAAGCCTGCAGTTCTTTAAATTTTAAGTCTATATTACCAAACCCACACCTTGCAAGCGATATACTCTACTTTTTATCTATACTCAGTCAAATTTATTATTCTTCTATTAACATATCTTGAGCTAATTTTCTCATTGATTCTGCTATTATTTTCTTTATTTCTTCCTTAGAAACAGCAGCAGCTTCTTCTTCTACACCTTGATTTCTTTCTACTATGAAAGAAACACCATCGAATAAGTTAGTCATTCTACCTAAGAATAAACTTCCTTTACCAACTATCATAGCTCTATTTTTATCACCATTAGTTAAATCATCTATACAGAATCCTATATATGGAACTCCTGATGGTATATGTCCTTGAGTTGGAGCCCATCCTGGTATTCCTCTTTCACTTACAAAGTTCTTTAATTCTTTTTTCTCTAAGTCCCCACGTTTAACAGCAAGAGCACCTATCATTTTGTAGTTAGCTTCTGGAACATCTCCAGCTCCAGCTGGCTTAGTTATATCTGGGTTTTGCATTTCAACTGAGTAAACATCAACATCAGTTATTTTTAAGTTAGCTCTATCAAGACCTGTAGTTATTAAAGCAGTCATAACAGCTTGTGGAGAAGATCCTGTTCCAACAGTATGTTTTCCTGTTAAGTCAGTTCTTATTATTGGATTTACACCATCATTTTCAGAAACTAGTATAGCGAATCCTCCAACAACATCTTCTAAAACTGGAAGACCTTTTTTAACATGGTCTTTAGCATTCATTCCAAGCTTAGCACTAGCTCCACCTGCAACTACCATAACATTTTTATAAACTCCTGATTTAACAAGTGCAGCAGCATTTATTAAAGCATGAGTAGGTCCAGCACAGAATCCTCTTGTATCAGAACCAGAAGCATTTTGAAGTCCAGCCATTTCAGCTATAGACTTAGCAAAGTTACCTCCACCTCTTTGGTTCATATCTCCACAAGCCTCTTCTGAACACTCTATAACATAATCTATATCTAATGGATTTATATTATTTTTTCTAATTAATTGTATAGCTGCAACAACTCCTGAAGCCTTAACAACTAAGTTTTCAAACATTGTATGAGCATTTAAGTTAACATCAACATCATGAGCTCTTTTTACATATCCAACTAATTCACCATCATGGTATAATCCTTCAGCATGGTGATCAGCTATTAATTCTTTTGCATCATCTATATTATCTCCCTTAACTTTTCCAAAGAATGGAGCTAGTTCTGGGTAATTATTTTCAAAATCAGGTTTTATATTATTTACAAAATCTTCTTTTAACTTAACTAAGTCAAAAGCATCACATATTTGCATCATTAATAAGAATTCATCTTGAGGCATTATTTCCCCAAGTTTTCCTTGTCTAGTACCTTCCATTTTATGTTCGCACCAAGGAAGAGCTATCTCTCTTAATTCTTCAGGTCTATTGTTTCCTATATAAACTTGGTTTGGTATGTAGTTTACAACTTCTTCATATCCTCTTATATGGTTTTTTACTTCTTTTAAAAATTCTGAATCTGGATGTGTTTCTCTTTCAACAGCACAAGTAGTACCATTTTGAACTATCATATCTGGTGTGTGAACTAAGATGTAGCTTGCCCCTTTTAAAACTGGAAATGTCATATTATTTACCCCCAATGTATATATGTATTATTTTTTTCAACGGACCAAATAATAGCCTCGTTGCTAAAACCTACAATATTAGATTCATTTTATTATTAATTTTACTTATAATATCTAAAAAATAGATGGGTAAAAATACCCATCTATTTAATTTTTTATTTACTTATATACTAAGCTTAAATTAAGCTTTTGCAGATATATCTTTTAAAGTTATATCTTCTTCAAATACTGTTTGACCGTCAACTTCAGTAGTTAAAGCAACTAAAGCCTTTTCAACTATTTTTCTTCTTAAAGCTTTTTCCTCAGCTGGATCTAACTTAGGATTTCCAAGAGGATGAGGTATAGCTATAGCAGGAACTATTCTATTAGCTCCAACTGTTAAAGATATAGGTACTACTGTACAGATATGAACAACAGGAAGTCCTGCTCTTTCTATCTCTTTTACCATCGTTGCACCGCAACGAGTACAAGTACCTCAAGTAGAAGTTAAGATTACTGCATCTACGCCTGCATCTTTTAGTTTTTGAGCAAACTCAGCAGCAAACTTCTTAGAACTTGCAACAGCAGTTCCGTTACCTGTAGTTGAGTAGAATAACTCATGTAAAGATCCTATAGCTCCTTCAGCTTCTAAGTCTCTTAAAACATCTACTGGTAAAACTCTATCCGCATCTAGATTACAATAAACTGGGTCGAATCCACCATGAGCAGTTTCATAAGTGTCTTCAGTTAAGTCCATAACACCTGCTATACTGTACTCACCGTACTTAGAAGCAGAAGATGACTCTATTCTGTCTGGGTTTCCTTTAGGAACTATACCACCAGAAGTAACTAAAGCTATCTTAGCGTGAGCTAAATCTTTTATAGCTGGGTTTGGATCTACTCTATCAAAGTTTGGCATTGGATATTCAGTTTTGAACTCTTCGCCTTTTATTTTCTTTAGTAACATATCTACAGCTCTCTTAGAACCTCTTTCTTTAGCGAAGTAGTTAACTCTTATTCCTCTTTCTATATAACCTTCTTCAGCTGGAGATCCTATCTCTTCACCTTTAGCTAACTTTTTAGCGAAAGCTGCTATTTTTGGAAGAGCCTTTCTCATACCAGCAGCAGAGTCAGCAGTCTCTATTATATAAAGTTCTTTTTTGAACATATCTGCTCCTGGGTTTTCAACGTACATTCCTGTTAAAGCTGGTATACCTAACTCGTCTTTTACAAACTTAGTTATTGTTCCTGCAGCAACCCCGTATCTACCTGCATTGAACGCTGGACCAGCTATAAATAATTGTGGATTGAAGCTTTTAACCATTTCTAAAACTTCTTGGCTAGCAGACTCCATATTTTCTCCAAAGTAGCTATCCCCACAAACTACAGTTCCAACTATTTCGATTTCATCCCCTAATAACTTGTTTAATTGTGCACTTATTGGAGGTAAGCTTTCAGCTATATGTGGCTTAGTATCAGCTTTTTCTTCTCCACCAATTCCTGCGAAGAATTGGTTTACGTAGTGAACTACTCTTATCTTTTCCATCTTATCTCAACCCCTTTTGATTTGATTAGGCATTATATTTACAGAATTGATCTCTTATACTGTTCATTTCTTCAACTATTTCATCAACTTCAAGAACCATTTCCATCATACTTATTTGATCTTCATAAACTGAATCATCGAATAATTCTTTTACTTCTGGTTCAACAACATGATAAACAGCTAATCCTAACTCAACACCAGCAAGCGGTCCAGCGAAAGTTGGATCTCCAGCAGTTACTGTTTCAGCTGCAAGACCTGCAGCTTCGGCTTCAGCAGCACCTAGTAAAACCACAACATTTTCAGCACCGAATTTTTCAGTAGCTTCTTTAACTCTGTTTTGGTTTTCTAAGTCCATAGCCCCAGCAGCAGTTCAGACAAAACATTCTGTTGAAGCAAAAACTATTTCAGTATTTTCTACAGTGTTTACACACTCTTCTATAGCAGGTCCCGGAATTCCATCACGGTCACCTATTATTATGATTTTTTTATTACTTAATGCGCTCATAATAATTCTCCTTTTCCCTTATATTTTTTATTTTATATTTAACTTTAATTTTAAAGTTGTTTCTATATTAATATCCTTTAGCTGTTAAGAATCCAAATCCTGTTTCATTAGTAGCTCCAGTTATAACTTGTATCTCAGCTTCTATAGATCCATCTTCTCTTAAAGATCCAGAAGATCCACCAGCTATTACATCAGCAACCTCAACATGTCCTATTACTCTATCCATCTTAGGTAATATAACAACTTGGTTAGCATTTCCTCCTGTTACAACAGCATCTGCCTTAGCATCTGCATCAGCTAATGATTGAGAAGCACCATCTCTACCAGCATACTCATCAGTAACTATAACAGTTTTTACACCTTGACCTTCAATTTTCTTGCAGTTCATTATAAGGTCAGTATCTGGGTTCCCGAAACCTTCTTGAGATACTATAACAGCATCTAATCCTAATTGCTTACATAATTTAGCAGTCCAGTTAGAAGATCTTTCTTTATCTGCTAAGTATACGTTTTCATTAGTTATGATAACACCTACAAAGTTTATTTCTTTTCCATGTTGAGCATATAAATCTTCAACTACTGAGTTGTTCATGTGTACATAACTTGGGTTTTTGTCACAAGCAGAAACACAGTTACCACTTACTATAGCTCCATCCATTAATTCAGTTGGGTATAATAAAGTTGGTACTATTTGCTTAGCGTCAACTCCATATACGTATGTATCATGTAATAATCCTTGAGTTTGAAGCATGTATACATATCCTACTTTTGGAAGTTCTGGATATTCAGCTATTGATTCAAGTAATGGCTTAGTTTCGTAAGTTACTACTTCATCTGGAGTTAAATCTTTAGCTAATTGTCCTAAATAAGTAGCAGCTTTAAATCCTATCATTCTAACAGCCTTTTCATGTTCATGTTGCTTTAATCCATCTATTGGTTCAGCTATAACAACTACGTTGTTTAACTTAGAAAATGGAGTGTACTCAGCTCCAGGTCCAGTCATATCTATTATACCTTCTTGGAAACCAACTATTTTACCAGTTGTAACAACTCCCACATTCTTAAGTGCATGAGTTCTACCTTCTCCAACAGTATCAACTTTAGATATAACACCTGGGAATATTCCACCCTTACCTTCAACTTTGACTCTCGGTTCTATAACGTCTTTAACTGGTATTATTCTAACACTTTCTCCAGGACGAACTATATCTAAATCTATTGATTTTATATGCTCATCTCCACCAATTACATTTAACATCTCTTCTTTGTTGATGTATAATACTGAATCTTTAACTTCTGTTACTGCTCCAAATTGTACATCTTTTATAAAGATTTTCCCTAACTCAAGACGCATATTGGCACCCCCTATTTTTTTGAACTTAATTTATTTTAACGGGGAAGTTTATCCCCCATTAATTTCTTATAAGTACTTCTTTATCATAGCTTCTATGTTAGCAACTGTTGCATCATCCTTAGTTACTTCGTCTATTTTAGCTCCATCTTTGTATATAGCTATAGTTGGAAGACCTAAAACCTTCTCTCTTATAGCAACTCTTCTAGCTTTAGTAGTATCAAACTTACAGAACTTTATATTTTCCCCATACATTTCTGCAAATCTTTCTATATCAGGAAGTAATGCTTTACAAGGTTCACAACCTTGACTCCAGAAATCAACTAAAACTATCCCTTCAGCTTCTAATACTTCTGGATCGAATGTGTTTTTTTCTAATGCTATCATTTCTAAATCCCCCTTATTGGATTTTTATATATTTAATATATTTTTAATATATTATTAGCTATTATAATTTTTAAAGTACCGTTCTAAGTAATGTCTAGGCTTTGCCTAAACATCATCCCCCGATAACCTTAGTAAACGTACCTTAGCAGTTAGTAGCTTCTTCTTCGAAGTTTGCTTCTACATATTTTTCAGCTGTAACAGCAGCTATAGCTCCATCAGCAGTAGCTGTAACAACTTGTCTTAAAGATTTCACTCTACAATCCCCTGCTGCAAATACACCTGGTATATTTGTAAGCATATTATCATCAGTTTTTATGTATCCACGTTCATCCATGTCTACTTTATCCTTAAATAACTCAGTTTGAGAATCAAATCCTACGAAGATGAATATTCCCATTGTTCCATCTTCTTCATCAGCGAAATATTCATTAGTTTCACCTGTTTGAGTATTTTTAAATACTACAGATTCAACTAATCCATCACCTTTTATCTCTTCTATTACTGTATCTAATAAGAATTCTATCTTATCATTAGCTCTAGCTTTATCTTCTATAGATCTAGCACATCTAAGACCTTGTCTTCTATGAACTATAGTAACTTTTCTAGCAAACTTAGTTAAGTATAATGCTTCTTCTATTGCACTATCTCCTCCTCCAACTACGAATACTTCAAAGTCTTCAAAGAAGTCTGCATCACATGTAGCACAGTAAGAAACACCTTTACCTGTTAATTCTTTTTCTCCAGGGCATCCTAATTTTTTAGGAGTAGCTCCAGTAGCTATTATAACAGTCTTAGCTCTGTACTCACCTTTTTCACCTTTTAATACTTTTATTTTTCCATCTAACTCAGTATCAACTATAGCATCTCTAACTATTTCAGCTCCAAACTCTTTACATTGTTCTACCATTCTTGCTATTAGACTAGGTCCAGTAGCATTTTCAATAGATCCTGGATAGTTTGCAACTTCATGAGTTATAACTATTTGTCCACCTGTTTTTCCTTTTTCAAGTATTAAAGTCTTCATTTTAGCTCTTGCACCGTAAAGACCAGCTGCAAGACCTGCAGGTCCACAACCTATTATGACTATGTCATATAAATTTTCCATTACCTACGACCCCCTGTTTCTAATTTAATATATATACATCAAAGTTTATGCATACTGCATTCTTTGAATTGTATTTCTAATTATATCAAAATCTATTACTCTGAAATCGTCTAAAACTCTTTCAGTCCATAAAGGAGTTGCTTTGTTGTTTTTAAATTTTTCTGCTGTTTCTATTGCATCTTCAATTAAATTTAGTGAATTTGTGTCTAAAGATTTCCCCTTTTTAATTATGACTGTACGATATGGTGTCTCATTGGGTTTTACGCTCCCATAAAGCGGATGTGATAGTAGTTCATACCCCTCATGAACTAAATCTCTACAATATTTTAGTGTTCCTATATAGTCTGTATCTAACGTTTTAATTTCAATATTTTTAACGTTTTCCTCAACAATAGGATTGTTAGTGATTATTAACATAGGTCTACACTCACTTTCAAAATTTCTTTTCTTAAACTAAAAAACAGGAAACTAAGTCCCCGCTTAGTTCCCTGTCAAATACATCTTCAGAGATCCGTCCAGCTAAAGTCCTTTTACCTGAGAATTTCACTTAAATCCTTTTGGGATGGTTTTAAGTTTGTCCCTTCGGTCCCTTCTAATGTCCCCACATTAGAAGTCGTCTCCCTCAACCTTCAAACGGTTTAATTTTTAGTTTTGACTATCCCTTTTGTTGCTTGTGTTTCTTGTATTTCTTAATTACATTATATCCACCATGTTAAATATATACAATAGTTTTTTTAATATTTTTTTAAGTTTTTTTGTAATAATTGTCTATTTTTTGTCAAACCATTGCTATTGCTATATTCTTTGAAATAATCGTTTTCTAAGGTCTTTTGTATACAATACTAACTATTCCTACGCTTTATATTTATTCTAAATTTTCTTAAATATTCCTCTTTTTATTTTTAAATTTTTTTGACCTTTTTTATCCTAATAATCCTTATACAAAATAATATTTTAAAAAATAATTTTCATTCTATTTTTATAAATATTAGCCTTTTAAAATTGACTTTGATTTTGTACTAAATAAAAAGAGATTAAAAATCCAAATAGAATTTTTAATCTCTTTTTTATCTTATATAAATATTACATATTTTTATCATTAACTGATTGTAAGTAAGAGTTAATACTTTCAATTACGCTACTTACACAACCTTCTTCAAAAGGAGATATTAAATTAGCACAACTAACAATATCTAAGAAAGACTTAGTTCCACCAATTTTACAAATATTTAAATAATCTTGCCACCCTTTAACTCTATCAACTTGCATTTTATTCCAAAATTGAAGTGCACAAATTTGAGCTAAAGTATAATCTATATAATAGAAAGGATTTTTAAATATGTGGCCTTGCTTAAACCACCATCCACCTTTTTCTAAGAAATCATTGCCTTCATAGTCTTTGTGAGGTTGATATTTTTTCTCAAGATCTCTCCAAACAAGTTTTCTTTCTTCTTTAGTAAGATTTGGATTTTCATATATTATATGTTGGAATTCATCAACTAAAACTCCATAAGGTATAAATTTAATAGCACTACCTAAGTGAGTAAATTTATATTTATCAGTATCTTCTTTAAAGAATAGTTCCATCCAAGGCCAAGTTATAAATTCCATACTCATAGAATGTATTTCACAACTTTCATATGTAGGGAAGTTTATATCAGGTATTTCTATCCATCTAGACATATACACTTGAAAAGCATGTCCAGCTTCATGAGTTAAAACATCTATATCATCTGCTGTTGAGTTAAAGTTTGAAAATATAAATGGCGCTTTATAATCTGGTATATAAGTACAATATCCTCCAGCACCCTTACCTTTTTTAGTTTCTAAATCCATTAATTCATGTTCAAGCATATACTTAAAGAACTCATCAGTTTCTTTTGATAACTCAGAATACATTAATCTTCCATTATTCATTATAAACTGAGAATCTCCCTTAGGTTTTGCATTTCCACTGTTAAACTCAAAGTTCTCATCAAAATATCTAAGCTTTTGAAGTCCTAACCTTTGTTTTTGTCTATCATATAACTTAGATGCAACAGGTACTATGTACTCACTTACTTGTTTTCTAAACTTAGCTACCATTTCAGAATTATAATCAGTTCTTAACATTCTTATATAACCTAATTGTACAAAGTTATCAAAGCCTAACTTTTTAGCCATCTTATGTCTTAACTTAACTAATTTATCAAATATTTCATCAAACTTTTCTTCATTTTCTTCAAAATATCCATAATATGCTTTAGATGCTTTTTCTCTTTCATCTCTAAATGGAGATGTCATATATGGTCCAAGTCCTGAAAGATTTCTTTCTTCTCCATCAAAAGGAATCTTAGCTGATGCTAAAAGTTTAGTGTATTCAGATGCAAGCTTATTTTCTTCTTGCAACTCACTTATTATTTCTTTTGAAAATGCTTGTAGAGAATAATCTGCTATTGACATAAATTGCTTACCTAAATCTTTAGTAAGTTCTTCTTTAAATTTAGAATTTACTATCTGTTTATAAAATAAAGAATTTAATTCTTCATAGTGAGGACCATTTTCATCCCAATATTCTTTTTCTTTTTCATAAAATTCATCTGATGTATTTATACTGTATCTTATAGATACTAAAGTAGCCATACTTTCTATATGATTTCTTAATTTATTTATTTCATCAATATTTTTCTTTAATTCTTCATAGCTTTTACTATCTTCCATTGATTTTACTAAATCTTCAAACTGTATCCTTATCCTGCTATAATCAGGTCTTTCATATTTAAATTCACTAAACTTCATTTTATCACTCCTATCTTTAAAATTAATTGAATATATTAATAATTATTATCTTATGTAATTTTTAATAAAATAATAGCTTCATTATTGTAGATTTTTTCTATTATATCTTTCAATCCCTACTTTACTATAGTAGTAATTCAAAGTCAATTGAGCTATAAGCCTTAATTTATTGATATACCTTTTTCTAACTATTGATATAATTTTCTATATAATATAAACTGTATTTAGCAAATCAAAATAGTATATTGGGAGGAATTTAATGTATAAACTAATCGCTTTAGACATAGACGGTACTTTACTTAATAGTGATAAAAAAGTTACTGATGAAGTATTTAATGCAATACAAAAAGCTAAAGAAAAAGGTGTTAAGGTTGTTTTATCTACAGGGAGACCTCTTCCTGGAGTTCAATCTTTATTAAAAGAATTAAAATTAAATAATGAAGAAAATTATGTAGTTACTTTTAATGGAGGTCTTGTTCAAGAAATTAGTTCTCAAGATGTTATTTCTAATATAGAAATGAGCCATGAAGATTTTGATTATATATATAATGAATTAGCTAAAAAACACAATATAAAAATTCATATAAATACTCCAGATTCTTTGGTTGTTCCTTATACTGAAATCCCTAAGTATAGTGTTCATGAATCTAAACTTAATAATATACCAGTAATCTCTATGGATGAATCTGAAATAAACTCTGATATAACTTTCTGTAAAATTATGCTTGTTGATGAACCAGAAGTTATAGAAGATATAATACCAAAAATTCCAAAAGAGTTTCATGATAAATATACAATAGTTCGTTCTGCTCCATTTTTCTTAGAGTTTTTAAATAAGAAAGTTAATAAAGGTTCAGGGCTTCAAGCTTTATGTGATAAATTAGGTATTGATCCATCAGAGGTTATAGCTGTTGGAGATGAAGAAAATGATAGACATATGATAGAGTTTGCAGGCCTTGGTGTCGCAATGGGTAATGCTAGAGATAGTATAAAAGAAATTGCAAATCATGTTACTGAGACTAATAATAATCATGGTGTTGCCAAAGTTATAACTGACTTTATATTATAAAAATAGGTTTAGCCTTTAGGCTAAACCTATTTTTATAATATAAGTTTTTGTATTCTTTCAAAAGTAGTGATAATAATACTTTTTATATTAAACAAAAATAAAATTTCAATAAATAATAATTTTAATATAAATAGATTACTTAATTCTGCTTAAAGTGACAACAACTTCTGCTCTAGTTATATTATTTTTAGGTCTAAATGTTTTATCTTCATATCCATTCATATATCCTACTTCTATTATTCCTTCTACAGAGTTTAATGCCCAATTAGATACTTGATTCATATCTTTATATTTTGCTACTTTATCATGATTAGTATCATCTAGTTTCTTATAATTAGATATCATCTTAGCAGCTTGTTCCCTTGTAATTGGTTCATCAGGTTGGAATTCTGTTAATGAAACCCCATTAGCTACTCCATTAGTTACGGCTATATCTATTTCTATTTTAGCCCAATGTGTTTTTGTATCATTAAATACTTTTCCACTTGTTTTAGATAATCCAAAATACTTATTAAATATTTTTATAAATTCTGCTCTTGTTATTGAATTATCAGGTTTAAATGTTCCATCACCATATCCATTTATATGTCCACTTGATACAAAACTATTTATTTGACTTTCAGCCCAATGACCTTTTATATCAATTATATTTATATTACTTTTTACTATTACTTTAATTTCTTTTATAACTGTATTTTTGTCACTATCTGTTATAGAATATACCACTTTATATACTCCAGATTTTTTTGTATCCACGGTATTTTCTTTCACTATCACTTTTGGAGTTATATTCCCATCTTCTTTATCATTTGAACTTACTAGACTTAGCGGGTTAAATTTATCTCCCAATTTTATTGTTAGCTCACTAATACCTTCTATTGTTGGAATTTGGTTTGTTACCGTAAATTTTATTACTTTAGTTGTAACATTTCCATCACTATCGTTTACTGTATAAGTAATATTATACGTTTGATTATTTCCAGGACCTGGTTTTCCAACTACTCCTTTTACAGTTATTGATGATGGACTAATTTTGTCATGATCATCAATAACTGTAACTCCATCTAACTTTCCTGTTTTATTAAATTCATCTACTTCTTTTAAATGTATAATTTTATCTTTTAGTCCATTTATTACAGGAGCATCATTGGATAAGACGTTTACTTGTATAGATTTATATACTATATTTCCATGGTTGTCTTTTACCGTATAAACTACTGTGTAAACCCCTTTTAATGGGTTACTTGAATTTAACCCTCCTGTATTTTTTACAATCACTCTACCTTTTATATTTCCATCTTCTTTATCTGTTGCCTTTAAACCTATTCTATTATCATCTAATAGATCTATTGGTTTACGTGCTTTTATAGTTACATTATTGGCAGTTATTACTGGCTTTTCATTTTTTATAGGAGTTGAACTATCTCCATTATTAATAGTGTATATCCAAGTTGTTTTATTATTATTGTTTAAATTTTTCTTTAGTATAAATCGTTTAGATAAATCTTGTTTTATTGTGAAATCTCCTCTAGAGTTTACTTTTGCTCTAATATATTCATGATTTTCTTTTAATGGTTCTACATATAATGCGGTTCCATTATAATTTAATCTAGTTGTCCCAAGTACCTCTCCTTTAACATCCAAAGTCCGATTATCTTTTAGAAGAATACATCCACCTTGAACAGTACTAGTTGTAGTATCTTCTCCTTGGAAGCTACCATTTACCACTGGGTTTTCACTCATGAATCTAAAATCAACTACAGAATTATTTTTTAATGTAATATTATTTACATTAAACTTTGATCCTTTTTGTAATATAAGTTTAGCATTATCTTCTAATGATAAATTATTTATTCCACCAAGATTTAAATTTTCAGTATAACGATCTTTTTCTAAATTTAAATTTATACTACCATTATGGTTTGTTTTATCAAAACTATTTATAGTGCCTTTAGATCCTAGACTTATGTCTACTCTACCATTTAATGGCTTTAATAATCCACCTGTATGAATTGTTTTTTCAAGAACATTACCACTAAGATTAATTTCCACATCTAAATTTCTTTCTTCCCAATAATCACCTGCGTATATTCCAGATAATTTTGTTTCTGAGTTTGGATTTATTACATTAATTATAGATTTTGCTCCAATTTTACCTTGATTTTTAAAGCTTCCACCACTTATATATGGTCTGTCTTCATCTTGGGAATATCCTATTTTAGTATTAACATTATCTAAAGTTAGTTTATTTCCTGCTGTAAAAATAGTTGCTGATTTAGGGTTCTTTACTCCTAATATTTTAGTATTAGGTATATTAGATTCTTTTCCTAGAACAACTTCTGGAATCATTTTTAAATTAATATTTTTAAAAGTTACGTTTGCACCTAATTGTATTGGAGTTCTCAGTGAAAGTTCATCTGCATTAGAAGATACTGGATATGTATTATTTCCACTTTCAATAGTAATATTCTTATTAATAAATAATGGTAGAGCCGATCCATCAGTATGAGGATCATATTTAGTGTATTTAACACTTCCTAGAAGTTTTAATGTTCCTCCATCAGATATATTATTTAGTGCAGTACGTATATTCTGATATGGGCTTTGTTGAGTTCCATCTCCTAAGTTTAAACTACCTTCTCCATTAGATAGATACACTATACTCTTGCTATTTTTACTTTGACTATTTTTAGCCTGATTTGATTTTGTATTCTCTTCAGCATATACATTGTGTATATATGATACATTTGTAAAAACAAGAAGAGAAGATACAACTAATGATATAAGTTTTTTATTCATTTTTAATAAACTTTGTCTCTTTAAAATATATTATATAGACAAACCTCCTTTTAAATTTTATAGTTCTAATATTATATATCGGCCTAAATTTCAATACTTCAATATTATTGTTTTATACAAAACATAGTAGATTTACATACAAAATCAAAGAACTACTTAACTAAAAAAGGCTATGATTTCATAATCATAACCTCTATAAATTAGAATTAATTATAACTTTATATTCTGATTTTATATGAAAAATTCACAATTATATTTCTAGATTCTAAATCTATTTTAGTTTTTCAATCAATTCAGAAATGTCTTTAATGCTTTCATCTAGTCCTAATATTTCAACTTCTAATTCATTTTTTATTAGTAATTTTTCTAGTTCTTCTATAAATACTCCTTTCCCATCAATCATTTTAATATCATTTATCTTCTCATTTAAGTTTTCACATCCACTTATTTCTCCAAACCATTCATTAGAACTACAAGTTTTATTGTATCCACAACTTGGACTTCCATCTATAGCTATTATCCCTTTTATCTTATAATTGTTTTTAATATAATTTTCAAATTGTTTTATATATGGTTCTAACATTAATCTACATTGATTTCTATAAAATAAGTTATCAAATTGTTCTTTTGTATGTCCCCATCTTTTTATCCCATACATTATCATTTCAGGACAAGGTAGTTGAATAATGCCATATCCCTCTTCTATTAACTTACTTACTATATTATTAGTTCCTTCAAAAGTAGAAAGCCCTTCGACTTTTGAGTTACAATTTAATATACAATGACAAACTACTACTAATTTTCTATTTCTCTCCATATTAATCCCCTTTCCCTCATTAATGTATATATAGTATCATAATGATTATTTTTCTGTTATAGATATTTACTATTTTAAACAAGTTATATATATGTATTTTCTATTTTAATTATTTTGAATTTTGTATTAATATAAAACTTGAACTAATTTAAACAGGGGGATTAAAAATTATGAATACTAAAAAAATAACTTTTAGTGCAATGTGTATAGTAGTAAATATAGTATTTGGTATGTTTGTAACCATGTTAAATATACCTTTTCTATTCTTAGATACCGTTGGAACCGTTCTTGGAGCAGTTGTTTTAGGTCCATTTTGGGGAGCACTTATTGGGGGATGTACAAATTTAGTTTTAGGAATTATATCAGGACCTACTAATATACCTTTTGCTTTAGTTAATATAGTCCTTGGTCTTATTGTTGGTTTTGTTGCTTGTAAAAAAGGTTTTGGATATAGAGAAGCTATTCTTACAGGTTTATTATTATCTGTGGTTTGCCCTTTAATAGGAACACCTATTTCAGTTTTATTATTTGGAGGACTAAGTGGAAGTGGAGCAGACTTTTTAGTTGGATTTTTAGTTCAGTCTGGGCAAAAAATATTTACATCAGCATTTATTCCTAGAATACTTACTAATATAATAGATAAACCATTATCTTGTGTTATGGTAGTTTACTTTTTAAGTAAAATGCCTAGAGGTTTTATATATCAATTTAATAAATCACCATATAAAAATCATTAAAAATAAAAGTAATTAAAAAGGACCCTTAAAGGTCCTTTTCTTTATATATTTTCTTTGTATTCATCTTCTTTGTTTCTTCTAAATAAAAAATTAAAAAATCCCCTTATTCCTTTAAAAGTAACTACTATTATAAGTAATATTAAAACCCCTGTAAACGCTCCAGTGGAATCAATTAATACATCTTTCATATTTCCAGATCTACCTACTACAGATAATTGTCGCATCTCATCATAATATGCATATGAAATACTTGCTATCATTGCAACTACACTAGATATATATATCCTTTTACTAAGAACATATATAAATAAACTTATAGAAGCTCCTATACAAGCATATATACTAAAATGGGCTAGCTTTCTTACTATGTACCCCTTACTTCCATATTGTTTAAGTACATTAAATACTTTTTCTTTAATACTTATTAATCTATGATCTTTTAATGTAACTTCATTTCTTATCTGATCTATGATGCTAACTGCTGTATCTGATTGAACCGTAGATACATCACCTTTTTGGCTAGAAAAATAATACATAGTTCCCATAGTTAAAACTACTAAAATTAAACATAATAGTTTTTTCATTCTATCATCACCTTTCTTTATTAGACTAAGTATACACTATATATTAATATTGTAATAGTGAATTTTTTGTAATAAAAAATGGTACTTAATGTAATATTTCAATAAGTACCCATTTTTTTATCTACATAATATTTTATTTAATTACTATCTTTTGTGATTATGTTTTTCATGAACTTTATCTCCATAAGATTCATTATTATATGTATATGTATTTGTACCTAATACATCAATGAAATTCAAACTATTTTTATGAGCTTTACCATTATTACTTTTTTCTTTGTACTTATTTAAACTTTTATCTTTGGCATTTTCATTTGCATGCTCATTTGGTTGATTTTCATTATTATTTTGTTTTATTTTATTTAAATTATCACTATTATAAACTTTATCATTACTTATAATTTTTTCTTTTGACTTAACCGCTTCTGATTCATCGTTAATTTCTTTTTTATTATCAATATCTCTATTTATTTCTAATTTAGATTTTGTTTCCTTATTTGATTTTTCATTTACTTTTATTTCTTCTTTTTTATCTTCTTTATTTTCTTTTGCAGGTTTTTGTATATATACATTTTTATCTTCTTTTAATTCATCTACAATTTTATCTACATTCATTTTTCCTGCATCATACTTATAACTTATTTTCTTATCTGCTAAATACCTTCCTAAACTTATACCTTCTTTATTTGCTAGCTGTAAATCTTTTTTATTTGAGCTTAAATATATTGTATTAGTTCCTTTAAAGCTATTTTTTACGATATCTTTAACCTCTTTTTCATATGTAACATTCTTAGCATCTTCAATAATTGCAAATCCTACCAAAGCATAATCATTTTTTATTTTATAATTTTCTTTTTCAAGGTTATATTTAATATTTTCTAAACCTTCTCCTAGTTTCATTCCAATCGCATCATCTAAATTTATTTTTTCTGCATCTTTATTTAATCTTAAAACTTTTATTATTGTTTTGCTTTTATCTATATTCAATTGAATACTAGGGTTAATGTCTAGTGTAACTACGGCATAATTTTTTTTACTTAAATTAGGCAATACTATAATCATTAAAATTGATGCTATATACATAAAAGGAACTATAATGCTACTTATCCCTTTAATCTTTTTAGAATTTTTTAAAATATCATCTTCTAAGAAAATTATAGTATCTCCTTCTTTTAAAGATCCTCTCTTTTTTATTCTAACTAGCGAAGCATCATCAGTCATAACAATAATATATTCTTCTTTTATTTCCATTACTATAGCTTTATAGTACATTCCCCACACCTACTTTCTTACCCATAACTTCAAATTTCTTAGATTTTTATCAAGAACTATGACAACTGTTATAATAAACTTTTTACTTCCCTTAATTATCTTTTGGCTTATAACATATTTAATAGATATCTCCTTTATAGGTAACCGTCTTTTTGTGTACATAGATTCTTTTATTTTGTTATCATCATTTATTTTATTTGATAAATCAATAGCTCTATTCCTAGTATCTTTATGTTTTGGAGATTCTTCTACTAAATCATCTAGTTCAAATCCAAAGTCTTGTATAGTTGTTTTTAAAATATTCATTTCTTGGATTAATATATCTTGGTTTTCTATGGGATTATACAATTCTTGACTAAAATCAAAACCATCTTCTCTAAGCTTTTCTAAGGATTCTTTCAAGTTATTATTTTTCTCTTTTCTTAAATAGTTTAAAATTCTACTTTTTATAACTAACTTTGCATAAGGTAGGAAATGCCCTTTAGAGTAATCATATTTTTGTCTAGCTTCATTAAAAGCTAACAGTCCAATACTAATTTCTTCATCATTATCTAAACATATATATCTTCCTGTAATCTCATTTATTGTTTTTATTATAAATGGTATATGTTCTTTTATAAATTCATTGCTGTCAATATCTTTTAAGTTATCAGTCTTTAAATCCATAAAATACTATTAACTCCTTTTTATCTTTGTATGTCTATCTAGTTATTATATTTTAAATGAATTTCAGTTGATTTTCAATTACAATACATTTTATAAAATAAATAGTACCTTTAAATTCACATTTTATAACTATCTATATTTTTATACGTACTTTCATCAGTATAATTTAAATATAATTTATTAAATTTATCTTCCCATTCATCTCCATATTTGTAATCTAATATATCTTCCCAATTATTACCGTATTTTTCATTCATATGTTCGTACCAGTTTTTATTGAAATCCCCCTCTAAAACTCCCCTTAAATCTACTTCTATACTTATTACTAAATCATTATTTTTATTGTCAATAGCTATATCTTCGCTCTCATTTTCATAAATATGTGTTGACCCTAAAACTATAATTGTTACCACAGTTATAGTTATTAGTATACTTTTCATATTGTGTGCCTCCTAAATCTACTTCACTTCGTTCTAATTATTTCTCTCAATATAAAATACAAAGTAAATTTTAATTTTAGGTACCTTTTTTATAAAAAAATAAAAACTACTAAAAAGTTTTTAACTTTTTAGTAGTTTTTATTTAATCTACATAAAAAATATCATAAGAAGCTTCCATAGCTTCATCAATATTTAAGCAATATATGTCTTCATCATTTTCAAATCCGTTTTCTTTTATCCATTTATCAAATTCATTCTTCGTCCAGAAGAAATTCATGATATTTCAACAGCTTGCAGCCCAATTTGCATACTTATCTAAATTTAAGTGTAGTACTCTTAAATCAGGATTATTTATGCTGATTATCTTTCCATCTCTTATAGATATATTTATATCCTCTCCTGTAACATAACATTTAGAGTTTATATCTATATCTTGATGGAATGTGCATCTCCACCCAAGTGCATCTATTGCACACATTGCATTAAATGTTCTTTTATCAGCTAGTGTAACTTGATGCATAGTAGTATGTGCTGAAACTGGATATATATAGTTTATATATTCATCTTTATCTATAACCATTATGTTTTTATCTAAAAATAATTTTAATGTTTGTCTTATATTATTTTCATCTTGATTTAATCTTTCTTTTAATTCTTTTGTAACTTCATCCAAACTTACTGGTCTTTTTTCATCTATTATCATATTCATTATAGATAATCTTATTTGTTTTTGATTTTTATCTAAATTTCTATATTTATTGCTTTTCATCTTTTCTCCCTTATACTATACATAACACTCTGATAACTGCTTTGTTAATCTATTCTTATACTCTAAATAATCATCACTTTCTCTATTTCTAGGTCTATCTAAATCAATTTTTAAGTCTTCTATTATTCGTCCTTTATCTCTAGACATTACTACGACCCTATCACTCATATAAACCGCCTCATCTACATCATGAGTAACCATTATTGCAGTTATTTTATTTTTTATCCAAATACTTTCTAGTTCTTCTTGAAGATTTTGTCTCATCTGAAAATCAACAGCCCCTAAAGGTTCATCCATTAGTAAAACCTCTGGACTACAAGCTAACGCTCTTATTACTGCTACTCTTTGTTTCATTCCTCCTGATAACTGATGAGGATACATTTTTTCCCTACCTTTTAAATCAGATATCTCTAATAGCTCTTCTAATTTCTTTTCTCTTTCTTCTTTTGAAAGCTTTCTTTGTTTCATAGGAAATTCAACATTTGCTTTTACTGTTTTCCAAGGAAATAAAGCATAGTTTTGGAATACAAAAGCTCTATCTATTCCTGGTTTGTCTACAACTTTATCATTTAATAAAACTTGACCTTCTTCACAGCTTTGAAAACCTCCTATTATAGTTAATAGCGTTGTTTTCCCACATCCAGAAGGCCCAAGTAAGGATACAAATTCTCCTTCTTTTATATCTAAGTTAATATTTTCTAATACTTTATTTTCAACTTTATTATTTATAAAAGTTTTACTTACATGTTCTATTTTTAATTTCATTAATTATCAAACCTCCATTTACAAAGGCTTTTGTTTATAAATTTTAATATTCTATCTATTATAAATCCTATTAGTGCTGCAAATATCATAAGCCCAATTAAAAGTTCTGTATTCATCATTGTTTGAGCTTGTACCATAGAGTAACCAAGACCGGCACTCGTTGCTATAAACTCGGCTCAGATTACAGACATCCAACCAGTACTAATCGCAAGCCTTGCTCCTGTTAATATATCAGGAAGCGCTGCTGGTAGCATTACATTTGTAAATATAGTAAATGGAGATGCTCCCATACTTTTTGCTGCATTGTAGTAATCCTTTGATATAGACCTAACTCCTTGGATAGTGTTAAGTATAATTGGAAATACCCCAGCAAATGCGATTAAGAATATTGTTGGTCCATCACCTATACCAAACCATACTATTGTAAGAGGTACCCATGCCATTATAGGTACTTGTCTTGCTGAATCTACTAACGGTGAAAATAATTTTTCACAACTACTTGAAAATCCCATTATAAGTCCAAGTGGTAATCCAAATATAAGTGCATACATAAATCCTTTTAAAACCCTTTGAAGAGTTATAATTACATTTTTCACTATATCAGGATCTGTTATGCATGTAATAAATCCTTTAAATACATCCATTGGCATAGGTAGAAGTAGTGAGCTTCCTATTTTATCTGCACTAATTTGCCATATCCCAATTATAATTACAAGTGCTACTATCTTGTACAATATATCTAAAAGTTTTGAGTTAATTTTTTTCTTTTTTAATCTTGTATTTGCAGAAACTTTAACTTCCACTTTTTTAAATCCTCCAAATCTTTATCTGATATTTTTTCATCTGTATAATTTTTAAGTTCAGCTTTAAAAGTATTTTTATTTTTAAGTTCCTCAATACTTTTGTTATATAATTTTACAAATTGATTGTATAACTTACTTTTCTTAAAATTTTTATTAACAACTAAAACATAAGTATCATAATTACTATTTTCAGAAGTTGAAAACTTGCTTCCTTCTAAGCTTAAAGACTTTATAGTATCTACTACTATTCCATCTACTTTTTTACTTTCAAGAGCATAAGCTAATCCTCCACTTATAAAAGGTACTGGTTTTGCTTCTTTATAGTATTCTTTTATTAAATCTAGTTGATAATTTCTGTTTTGAGTATATCCTATATTTTTAGGTTTTTCATTTTTTAATAAAAACACATCTGAATTTTGAACTAAAGGATTAGCTATTTCAAAGTTTTTGTCATATTTAATAAATTTATCTGCAGCTTCTTTACAAATTATAGCCATGTCTACTTGGTCTGAACTCAGAGCCCATTGCATAGTGCTCGCTCAACAATCATTTATAGAATATGGTTCTATTAAATTTTCTACATCTAAATCTGAAAAATACTTTTGATTTATCATATAGTTTATTACAAAGCCAGAGGTATCATCTGATACCCCTACCCTTATATGTCCATCTATTTTCTCATCATTTGGATTGAAAAACCATATAAATAAACTTCCGATTAATATAGATAATCCAATTAATATTTTTTTACTTTTGTCCATCTATCTCCATTGCCTTTTCCCTCCATTGCTCATAACTCATCCCTTCTGGGAATACCGGATTTACTTTTTCTTTTATAAACTTGTCAAAATCATCTGCTCCACAAGATTTTAAAAGTTCATCATTTACAACTTTGTTGTAATCAGGAATTTCTTCAAAAGATTTATTGTCTTTATACATTTGTAAGTTGTTTTTATATTCATCTCCATCTATTTTCCAAGTAAGTGTTCTACCTTCACCTACAGTCTTTTTGTATATAGTCATTAAAGCAACTTCTTCATCTACATTGTAATTTTTAGCAAATATTTTAGCTGCTTTAACTGGATGAGTGTATATATACTCTATAGCCTTTGTATGTGCTAAAACCATTTTTTTAGCTAAGTCTGGATGTTCTTTTACAAAGTTTGTATTTAGTGAGAAAGAACAACAGTTATAATCTTTCCCAGTATTTTTTTCTTTAAATTGAGTTGTTGATATTATCTTTCCAACACCTTCTTTTTCAGCAAGTGATCCCCACGGGTCACAAGTACTAAATGCTTTTATTTGCCCTGTTTTTAAAGCTAAGTAAGCATCTTTACTTGAATCCATATTTACAACTTGATACTTAGATGCATCTACTGGAAGTCCTGTTTCTGGACCGTAATCAGTTGTCCATAATAAATCATTTTCTGGATCTGATGCTATTTTTTGTCCTATTAATTCTTTTGGATCCTTCACATCTTTTGCTACTACTAAATATTCTGAGCCCCCTGTATGGTTGTTTGCTGCTACTACTATTGGTGAGCCTTTAGGTATAGCTCCAACTAGCCCCTTTGTTCCAATATAACCTGCATCCATCTGGCCTGCTGCCATAGCTTCTGGCACCTTACCATTTCCAACAGCCTCTACATTTAATCCTATATCTTTATATATTCCAGCATCTACTGCTACTGGAGCTGCTGTCATGTGGTCACAGTTATAATAACCTAATTTTATAGTGTAATCTGAATCTGCTTTTTTAGATGTTTCCTTTTTTTCATCTTTACCACTACACCCAGTTAAAACTAATGTGCTTATTGCACCTAATGCAACTAATGATTTAACCTTTTTTGATATTTTCATACTTTCCTCCCAAATAATTATGATTGCAATTTTTTAGCAACATGAATTCATGCCTTCTCCAAATAAATCTATTAACTTATCTTTTTCTAATCGGTAAATTGCATATCCAACATTACCATTTTTAGAACCTGATAATATTAACTCCATTTGTCCTTTATTATCTATGTTCTTAAATTCTATTACTACATCTTCTTGCGGTGCAAGTATTGGCTTTGTCATATATACTTTATCCCCATCACTTATAATTCCGACCATTTCATTATATCTATTATTTTTTTTATAAACTACTAATAAGTCTTTTTCATTGTCATTATTTATGTCTTCTTCAGTATAAGTAATTATGTTTTCATACTTAGCATTTTTTTTAAAATAATCTAAGTATTTTTCATTCACTTTTGGTAAGTCTTTGATTTCTTTTTTCTTTTCAGCGCTGTAAACTCCTATTCCAACTAAAACTATAACAACACCTAAAATTATTAATAATTTTTTATGCTTCATTTCCAACAACCTTTCTAATGCTAGGTAATATTGCTTTTAAGAAAAATAAAAATATTATAAATGAGCATAAGTACTTCATACTATCTGGAATATTTAACATTATCGTGTTAGCTATATTTATAGATTCCTTTTTAGCTTCTAAATTTATACTGCTAGCTCTACCCATTAGTAACTGATTTGTTATATATCCAACTATAAGAGAACAAGTTGTAAGAGTTATAGAATATATTGCTACAGTTCTTTTTCCTATTACCTTATACATACTTATAAGCTCTGGTAAATTAGTAGCTGCTCCTGCTATTAAAAAGGTTATTGCAACACCTGGTGATGCTCCACTTGCAACTAAAGCTGCTATAAACGGTATATGTCCAACTGCACAAACATACATTATACATGCAAGTATAGCTATACTTCCTAGTGAAAGTACCCCTGGATTTCCTAAGTATTTTTGAATTATGCTACTTGGAAATACAGTTGTTATAAATCCTGCAACAAGCATACCAAGAACTACATATTTACTAATAGTAAGTGCTAATTCAGAAAAAGACCATTTTAATCCTTCTATTATCTTTTGAGTAATACTTAAACTTTCTTCTTCTAATTCTATAGCTATTTCTTCATCCTCATCTTGCTTTATGCAAAGTTCAGGTCCCCCTAGCTTATTTCCTAAAATTCCAACAATCATAGGTATTGTAAATCCAGAAATTACATATATAATTGTTACATCAGGTCCAAGTAGACCTAGACTTAAAATAACAGCTATTGGATTTATAATAGGTGTTGATGTCATAAAGGCAAGTACTGGTCCTAAGTAAGCTCCTGAAAAATACATACTTATCCCTATTGGTATAACTCCGCAACTACATATAGGTAATAACATTCCTGAAACTGTACTTTTTAAAAGTGAAGATATTTTGGTGTTTCCTAGAGATCTTTGAAATCTTTGTGGGCTTATTAGATTATGTAAAAGTCCTGCAATTATAAAGCTTATGATAAGCCATCCTGAAGCTCCATTTAATATACTTATGGATGAATATAATACATCCTTAAAAAATTCTAAAATATACATTCCTGTCTCCTTTAATTATTGATAACTTCTTCAATTGCTCTTTCTATGACATCTTTAGATAATCTATCATATTTTTTTCTTTGATTTATAATTAAAGTTCCTTTTGTTATAATTCCATACTTCTTTATATACGAAAAATCTTTTCCCGCTTGATATAACTTAACATCTAACTTATCTTTATACTTTTCCCCTAATTTTCTTACTAACATTCCATGCTCATCACATGTAGGTCATGTGTTTATAAATTCTACTAATACTTTTGACATAATTCACTCCTTAAATATTTTGACAATCTAAATAGTCAATAAACTTCTAAACCATTTAATTAATTATTATAAAATTTAGGTGCTATCATTTTACCTAAAATTACCTGTATATTTATTTTATAAAAAAATACTTTTATACTTTTCCCCGATGATTTTTAATATTTCGATTTTTTCTGATATCCTTCTCAATTATAACCACTATTTGCCAAAAAAGTACAATAGATTATATCTATGATAAACTTATCAATCATAGATATAATCTATATGAAATCTTTTTCATAAACTTTAATAAATCTATCTAATTTTTATATTTTAAAATAATCTATCAAACTTCTCTACCTATTTATTTTTCTAGCTAATGTAGCTGTCCATATTCCCACCATAGTTACCCCCAAAAACATTTCTATCCCCGATAATAAAATACTATATCCAATAGGAGTTATATCTCCATATCCAACAGTAGTAAATGTAACTATACTAAAATGAAATGCTCTAAAAAAGTCATTAATAGATAATCCTAAATATACATTTTCATTTACTAACTTAAGTCCAAATATCATATACATTATGGTAAATAAAAATATTATTTCTAGAGATGTAATAAGTGTGTATGTAGGTCGTTCACCATAACCACATATTAACCATAAACATATTGATTTTAGTTTCTCTAATCCTCTTAGTTTTTTTCTCTCAGAAATTTTATAAATATAAAAATACTCTCCATAGTGATTCAATAAATTATTTTGTTGAAATTTGTAAGCTATACTCTTATAAAAAGTAAAATTATCTTCTTCCTCTTCTGTTTTTAATTTATCAAAAAATGTATCTTCATCAAATTTTGTTAATAATCTATCGTCAAATTCAAAATCATAAATATTGCATTCAATTAAACTAGCACCTTTAAAATCACAATCTCTAATAATATTAGATTTTATATCACAGTTTATAAAATTAGATTTTTTCATCTCATTATTTTCAAATATAATCTTATTTAACTCACTATCTTTAATTATTAACTTTTTCATTTTACAATTAATAAACCTTACATTCTCCATTTTACAGTTTATAAAAATGCTATTTTCTAAATTACAATTGTTAAATTCTATACAATCAAAATTTATCCCATCAAATTTTCTTAATTTAAGATTTAAGCTTTTTACTATTTTTAAATCTTTTATCAAATTATATTTAATATGATGTTTTAAACTATTATTACTTATATGTATATAATCTTCATCATTATTGATTGTATTTTCTATATTATTTTTTTTATTTTTTCTTAGCTTATTAAATTCAATATTACTCATAAATATCTCCTTATGATTATAAAAATTTTTCAACTTATTAGTTAGTTCTTTTTTTAATCACTTTATCCTTTGATTTTATAAATGCTTGTATAAGTTTTTATCATATTTTTAAATTTCAAATAATATACTTATATAAATAAACGTTATTGGAGGATATATTTATGAATACTAAGATAAAAGTTTTAGAGGAAAACCTGCCGAAAAAGTCTTGTGCTTATTGTAAACATCTTTCTTTAGTTGGTCCAAGTGAAAATTTTACATATGATGTAAAGTGTGTCATTTTAAATGAATCACCTTTAGGTGAAAAACTTTGCGAACACTTTGAATCTGAAAGTAATCAAATAACATCTTCAGATTTAGATACTTTATATATTAATTTTTTAGAAAGTTTACATAAGATTGATTATTCAACTTACCTAGATACTATTCATTGGAAAATATTTAAAGAAAAAGCTTTTTGTCACTTTGACCACGAATGTTCAGTATGCGGTTCTAATAATAATTTAGATGTTTATCATATTAATGATAATTTTGGAAGAGAAACCTTCGATGATGTTGATGTGTTATGTATTAATTGTTTAAAATAAGTAAATTTAATATATCACTAATATTTTTTATAAATAAACAAATAATAAGTTCGTAGTCATATGACTACGAACTTATTATTTTAGGAGGTATTTAAACATGTCAAATCCAATAAGTTGTTCAGCAACAAGTTGTACTTATAACAATTCTGGTGGATGTTTTGCTTCAGGTATACAAGTAACAGGAACTAGAGCTACTACTACTTGTGAAACAAACTGTGATACTTATCAAGACAGAGATTCTAGTTCATTTACAAATAGTGTTCAAGAAAATGATTGTGCTAGAATAAACTCGATATTATGTGAGGCTAAAAACTGTAAATATAACGATAGCGGAGCTTGTAAAGCTGAAGCCGTTAAAATAAATATGGATGATGCATCTTGCGAAACATTTATATCTAGATAGTTTATAAATAAAAAAGATTGTATTGATTTATCAATACAATCTTTTTTATTTATATTAATTCTTCTGCTAGAGACTTTTCTTCATATTCTCTATAATTTTCTTGTCCCCTTAAAATTCTAAGGACTCCATAAGAAAGGGCCTCTAATTCATTTTCTCCTGGCAATACATTTACTGGTGCAATAAATTTAACTCTTTCTTCTAATTCTTTTGTTAAATTTTTAGAATAAGC